>JARBUN010000017.1 GCA_029239635.1 Microbacterium sp.
TTCAGCGGACGAAAGCCTCGACGCGCTCGACGAACCGCGCGGGGTCGACGAGGTGCGGGTAGTGCGTCGGCTGCCAGATCTCGTGCACCGTCTGCGGGATCTCCCGCTGCAGCCACGCCGCGTACTCGAGGCCGGCGTCGAGACCCGTGATCACGAGGTACGGAACGTCCGCCGGGATCCGCGTCAGGTTGCTCACCAGTTCCGCCAACTCCTCCGGTGAGTCCTCGAGCAGCGGTCGCCACATCCCGAGGACGACGTCCTGCTTCGGAGACCGGATGCCATCCACCCGCGCCATCTCGTCGGCGTCCAGGCCGCCCGCCATCTGCGCGAACATCCCCTCGATGAACAGGGGGAAGTCCGCACCGCGCAGCATCCCCTCGGCCTGCTGCACCTGCGCCTGCATGCCCGCGAGGTGCAGGGGCTGATCCACGTTGACGACCGCGCGCGCGGGGAAGAGCGCACCGTAGGCCGTCGCGACGATGCCGCCCATCGAGTGGCCGACGACCACGGGCACGTCCGCGGGGATGACGTCGTTCTCGGCGAGCTGCGCGAGGGTCTCATGCACATCGGCGGCGAGCGTCGGGATGTCGTACGGCTCCTCGGCGGCCGACGCCCCATGACCGCGCAGGTCGACCCGCACCACCGTGAAGGCGCCGGTCAGGTCGACGGGATCCCAGCTGCGGCGATCCTCGGTGATGCCGTGCAGGAGGACCAGCAGCGGGCCGGAGCCCGTCACGTCGTGGGCGAGGATCATGACTTCTCCCTGAGGGGGCGAGCGGGCTTTGCCCGAGCATATCCGGCTCTTCCCGCCGCGAATGCGGCCGGTCTAGGGTGAGGGCAGATCCCCTCCTCAGAAGGATGCCTCGATGTCGACCTCCCTCGTCGTGTACGTCTCATTCGCCGGTGCCGCCCGCGAGGCGATGACCTTCTACCAGTCGGTGTTCGGCGGTGAGCTGTCGATCAACACCTTCGCCGACTTCGGCATCCCGGACGCTCCCGCCGACGGCGTGATGCACTCCGAGCTGCGCGCCGACGGCTTCACGGTGATGGGTGCCGACGGCTTCGAGGAGCCCGCCGAGGGCTGGGGCAAGAGCCGCGTGCACGCCGCCTTCATGAGCGACGAGACCGATCGCGTGCGGGGATTCTACGACCGCTTCGTCGAGCGCGGCGCCCAGGTCACCCAACCCCTGGAGAAGCAGGTCTGGGGCGACCTCTACGGCGAGATCGTCGACCCGTGGGGCGTGGCCTGGATGTTGAACATCGCGGCGCCGGGCGGATGGGCCGAGGGCAGCGCCGATCAGGAACAGGTGTAGGTCACACCGCCGACGTAGTGCGTGCCCGGACCGAGATCCGCGCACTGGGCGAACAGGTTCCCGAAGACGGCGATCAGGACGATCAGCACGATGACGGATCCGACCAGGAGCACGGCTCCGACGATGATGCCGATGACCGCCGGGGTGTTCTTGTAGCCGGCGCGCTTGGACTGCACGAGCGCGACGATGGACAGGATGAGCCCGATCAGGTTGAACGGGAACGCGGCGATCAGGCCGATGATGCCGAGCGTCTTGCCCGGGTAGGTCGTTCCGGCGGGGGCAGGCTGTGAGGTGGTCACGGTGGTCTCCTGGGGATCGAAGGTAAGTGAAAAGGGGTGCGAGTTCAGCCCCCGAAGAGGCGTCCGAAGAAGCCCTTCTTCTTCGTCCAGCCGTTCTGATCGAGGAAGGCGTACAGCGGCTGCTTGATCCGGTCGGTGTCGAACGACCACTCGGCGCTGATGCCGCTGCCCTGCGGGGTGCTGACGTGGGTGCCGACGACGAACCCGCGGGAGCGGCGTGTCTGCGAGCCGCGGAACGTGGACGTTCCGCCGCTGAGGTGGAACCCGCCCCCGGCCGTGAACCCGCCCTTGAGCTCGCTCGACGTCTGCTGCTCGTGGACCTCGTAGGTGCTCGTCTCGGGGTCGAGCGCGACCTCGATCGAGTACTCCTCGTCGATCTGCCCGGCGCCCAAGAGTGCGATGTAACGAACGTGGGCGATGTCCCACGAGCCGACGATCCGGCCGTTCTCGGCGCGGAACACGAACGGCGAATCGGGGCCGTTCAACTCTCCGACGCGGGCGAGGAGATCAGGTGCGGGCGTGGCCATGGCGAGAGTGTATCGACCCGGTCAGGCGCGGGCGAGGCCTGGCGCAGGGTCGGGAAATCAGCAAGTGCACGACACCGGCGAAACAGATGACGCCTCTCCCGGGAGGAGAGGCGTCATGCGGAGAGTGGTGGACCTGAGGGGATTCGAACCCCTGACCTCCTCGATGCGAACGAGGCGCGCTACCAACTGCGCCACAGGCCCGGACAACTCGACAACACTATCACGCCACGGAACCCAAACCTGCCCTCGGCCGGGAGCCCGGGCGCGTCATGCCGTCAACGGCATGAGAACCCTCACTGCCCCGAAGCGCGCCGCTCGAGCAGCCGGCGGACGTGGTCTTCGATCTCGGTGTCGTCGACGTAGCCCATCGCCGCGTACGGCGACGCGACCGCGGCTGGGCGGGCCGTCTCGATCGGAGTCGGAGCCTGAGCTGCGGCGATCTCCCGCGCCGCCTCTTCGCGAGCAGCGGCGCGCAGGGCCTCGCGGGCGAGCTGCTCGTCGACGACCGCGGCGGCACGCGAACCCGCCGAGGCGACGAGCGGACGCGGCAGCTCGCGCGGCGTCCACGTCTGACGCGGAGCGGGAGCCGCGGGGGCGAAGTCCTGCACCACCGGGGCGACGCGGGCCTCGGCCACGACCGCGGGACGCACAGCCGTCCGCGAAGCCACCCGCGCGAGTCGGCGGAGGAGAAGAAGGGATGCCACGACCCCCGTCAGACCCGCGATGAGCAGCACGGGCCCGGCTCCGGTCGCAACCATGACGGTGCCGGCGAAAGCCGAAACCAGGCCGGCGAGAGCGAAGACGGAGGTGGCGAGGCGGAAGCGACGACGAGCACGAGCCCGTCGCGCCTCGGGCTGTGCCACGGCGGAGGCACGCTCCCGACGCGCCCGCTCGATTGCGACGGCGCGTTCGGCGCGGGACTTCTCGAGGGCGGCGGCACGCTCGGCGCGCGCGACGTGCACGGCGGCCGCGCGTTCGGCGCGAGCGAGGTCGAGAGCGGCGGCGCGCTGCTCCTTCACGAGATCGCGATCACGCGCGTTCTCGAGCCGCGCGACCTCGAGCCGGGCCTTGGCCTCGGCGAGCTCGATCTCGGCCTTGTGCGCCTGCACCTGGCGCGCGATCTTCTGCTGCTGATGCGCGGTGCGGGCGGTGAGCTCGAGACGCACCTCACGCGGCGTCTCGGCGGTCTCGGCCAGCACCCGGAGCGCCTGGTTGAGACGGACGGCGTTGCGCTCGGCGGAGGTGAAGCGGTGTCGGCTCTGCCACGACGGCAGAAGATAGACGAGCCACAGCGCGACCGCGACGAAGACGATCACCCCGCCACCGAGAACCTGTCCACCCATGTGAACACGGTAGGTCACGGGGCGGTCACAGCTCGGCATCCCCGCGCGTGTCGCTGCCGCGGATCCTCAGAGCTGGTCGGAGGGAGGGATGCGGGCCGCATCCGGCGGGACCTGGCCGCGCTCGTAGCGGTCGAGCACCCCGTGCGGGACCTCTTCGCGCACCAGCGCGAACGCGTAGTGGTCGCGCCAGTCGCCGTCGATGTGGATGTACCGGCGCCGCAGCCCCTCGTAGCGGAACCCGAGCTTCTCGACCACCCGCAGGCTCGCATGGTTCTCGGGTCGGATGCAGATCTCGACGCGATGAAGATTCAGCGACGTGAAGCAGACGTCGGTCGCCATCGCGACGCTGACAGTGGTGATGTTGCGTCCCGCGTACTCCTCGGCGACCCAGTAGCCGATCGTCGCGGAGGCGAGCGAACCCCGCGAGACGCCCCACACGTTCAGCTGACCGGCGACCTCGTCGTCCCACTCCATGACGAAGGGGACGCCGAGGCCGTCGCGGTACTGCTGCAGGAGCCGGCGGATGCCGAGGCGCATGTCGAACGACACCGGCCCGTCGGGGCTCGTGGCCTCCCAGGGCCGCAACCACGAGCGGTTGTCGATCAGCTGCTGCTGAAGGACACGCGCATCGCGGTTGCGGATGAGACGGATCGACACCTTGCCGTGCCGTCGAGGGACGGACAGATCCATCGGGGTCAGAGACCCGCCGCGAACTCCTTGAACCACGGACGAAGCGCCGGGCCCAGGTCGTCACGGTCGGCAGCGAGCTGCACGATCGCCTTGATGTAGTCGACGCGGTCGCCGGTGTCGTAGCGACGGCCGCGGAAGATCACGCCGTACACGCCCCCACCGTCGCCGCCGCCGTTGGCGAGCTCTTCGAGCGCGTCGGTCAGCTGGATCTCGCCGCCCTTGCCGGGTTCGGTGTGCTCCAGGATGCCGAACACGTCGGGTCCGAGGACGTAACGGCCGATGATCGCCAGGTTGGAGGGCGCGTCTTCGGCCTTCGGCTTCTCGACGAGCTGCGTGACCTTCACCACGCCGTCTTCCTCGGTCGGCTCGACCGCGGCGACCCCGTAGAGGTGGATGTGCTCGGGGTCGACCTCCATCAGGGCGATGACGGTCGCGTTGCGCTTGTCGTACTCCTCCATCATCTTGGTGAGCAGCGGGTCGCGCTCGTCGATGAGGTCGTCGCCGAGGAGCACCGCGAACGGGTGGTCGCCCACGTGGCTGCGCGCGCGGAGCACGGCGTGGCCGAGACCCTTGGGCTCCCCCTGACGCACCATGTGCACGTCGGCGAGGTCGGACGAGTGCTCGACCTTGGCGAGCTTGTCGCTGTCGCCCTTCTCCCGGAGCTTCGCTTCGAGCTCGGGCATGGAGTCGAAGTGGTTGGCGATGTTGTTCTTGTTGCGGCCGATGATGATCAGGACATCGTCGATACCGGCGCCGGTGGCCTCCTCGACGACGTACTGGATGGCCGGCTTGTCGACGACCGGCAACATCTCCTTCGGCATGGCCTTGGTGGCCGGGAGGAAGCGCGTACCGAGTCCTGCGGCCGGAATGACGGCCTTGAAGGGCTTATGAGGCATGGGCATACACTACTGGTGTCCTGCGACCGCGTCGCGTCGGGACGCGCACTTACACTTACTCCATGCCCGACAGCATCGAGCAGGCCAAGCGCGCACTGCGCGCCGATCTTCGCGAACGCCGACAGATCATCTCCGCGCACGCGCGCGAACTCGCCGAGGCCGGCATCAAAGACCAGCTCGACGCACTGGTCGAGCGCCTCGGCGCCCGCAGCATCTCCTGCTTCCTGTCCACGACCACCGAACCCGGCACGCACGCCTTCGTGGCCGACGCGGTGGCCCGTGGCATCCGGGTCCTGCTGCCGATCACGCGCGAGGACGGACTTCTGGACTGGGCGGTCGCCACGCCCGGCGCCGACATCGCCGAGGGCCTGTTCGGTCTGCCCGAACCCGTCGGCGACGTGCTCGGGCCGATCGCGGTGAACGACGTCGACCTGCTCGTGATCCCGGCCGCCGCCGTCGACCGGCACGGCATGCGCCTCGGCTGGGGACGCGGGTACTTCGACAAGACCCTCGGCTCGATGGAGAAGTGCCCTCCCGTCTACGCCGTCATCTTCGACTCCGAGTTCATCGACGACGTCCCGCGCGACGTGCACGACCAGCCCGTCTCGGGCGTCGTGACCCCCACGCGCACGGTACTCCTCACCGACTCCCCCGCCTGACACCCGAAAGAAGCACCATGCCCACCTACTCGTATGCCTGCAAGCAGTGCGGCCACCGTTTCGACGCCGTGCAGTCCTTCTCGGACGCTGCCCTCACCGAATGCCCCGAGTGCGGCGGAGACCTCCGCAAGCAGTACGGCTCCATCGGAGTGACCTTCAACGGGTCGGGCTTCTACCGCACCGACTCCCGCGGTTCGTCGAACGGTTCCTCGACGGGCGGGGCGTCGTCGAGCGGTTCGACGAGCTCGGCCGGCGCAAGCGGTGGCGGATCGTCGTCGACATCGTCATCCTCGTCTTCGACGGCATCCTCGTCGTCGTCGTCCTGACGCCTCGCCCCTTCACCCCCGGGAGACCATCGTGATCAAGGGATTCAAAGAGTTCATCCTCCGCGGCAACGTGATCGATCTCGCGGTCGCCGTCGTCATCGGAGCAGCCTTCACCGCGATCGTGAACGCGATCGTCCAGGGCCTCATCAATCCGCTCATCGGATTCGTGTTCCAGGTCGGCGACCTCACGAACCTCAACCTCACGGTCCCGACCCTCTTCGGCGGTGTCGCGACGTTCGAGTTCGGGTCGATCCTCGTCGCCGTGATCAACTTCCTCGCCGTCGCCGCGATCGTGTACTTCGTGTTCGTCTTCCCGATGAACCGCTGGAAAGAACGCGCCGCCGCCCGCGCGGGCGTGACCGACGCGGCATCCGAGGAGCCCAAGCTCCCCACCGAGCAGGAGCTCCTCGTGCAGATCCGCGACCTGCTGGAGCGCCAGAACAAGGCCTGACAATCTCGACGAACGGGTCCGTGCTGCTGTCGGCGCGGACCCGTTCGTCAATAGTGGGGCGGAACGTCGCGCAGCATGCGGTCGTCATTGGGACCGGATGCCACCGGCCCCGGGCCGGCTCCCCGCTCCGGGTCGTCCGCGGGTGCGGGCTCCGCCGTCGTGCCCGGCGCGGGCATCAGGCGCGCGCGGCGCGCGCCGCGGACCCGCACGACGGGCTGCCGCGGCGCGTGCGGAGCGTCACGCTCGGGTTCCGGTGCGGCCGCGGAACCCGTGGCATCCGGAGTCCTGCTCATCGCGCTCAGCCGGGAAGGTCGAGGGGCTCGGTGGTCGTACCCGAGTCGGTCGAGTCGTCGGGGGCGACGCCGAGTAGTTCCGCGATCCGGGATGCCACGCCCGCGGGATCGCTGTAGAGGTCGAACGCGTGCACGCGCACGTAGTGCCAGCCGAGGCGCCGCAGGATCTGCGGACGGAGGCGCAGCGTCTCGCGCAGCGACTCGCCGATCGTCTCGGGATCGCTCTCGGCGACGACGGCCTTGCCGCCGTGACGGGCCACGAGCGGGAGAAGACCGCGGTAGTCGAGATCGACCTCGATGCCGAGGGCGCGCAGCTCACGCGCCAGGGCGCGCGTGAGCGGATCCGCGAGATCTTCGAGGCGGCTCTCGCGGCCGCGTGACGCGACGGAGCCGAGAATGCCCATGAGCGTGGCGGCGCCGTGTTCGAGACGACCGTCGTCGAAGGCGGACGGGCGGATCGACGACACGATCACCATCGAGCGTCGCGCGCGCGTCATGCCGACCGTGAGCAGGCGCTCCCCGTCGGGGGTCGACAGGTCGCCGAAGTCGCTCAGGACGCGGCCGTGGCGCGTGAGGCCGAAGCCGAGCGAGAACACGACGCGGTCGCGGCTCTCGGCCACGGACTCCTCGAGGGTCAGCACGGCGAAGGGCTCGGCGGCATCCCGGGACACGAAGGCGGCGACGTCGGAGCGTCCCGCGAGCGCCGCCTCGACGGACGCGCGGACGCGCTCTGCGTGGGTGCGGCTCGCGGTGACGACCATGAGCGACTCGGCCGCGCGGTTGACCGCGTGCTCGACGACGATGCTGACGACGCGGGCGACCTCGGCATCCGGACTCTCGACCGCGCCGCTGATGGGGTGGGGCGCGCCCACGCCGTTCTCGACGTAGTCGACGCTGAGGCTGCCGCGACCGAGGTACGAACCGGCCCACGGGAGGGAGACGATCTCGCCGCCGTAGAACGCGTCGTTGACGAGCTGGGCGAGGTCTTCGCCGCCCGCGCGGTAGCTGCGCGTCAGCGTCTCGACGGGCAGGAGCTCGGCGATGCGCTCGAAGACCGAGACCTCGTCGAAGGGCACGTCGTCGGCCTCGTCGGGCACGGGCGCCATCGACGCGCTGACGCGGAACGGGGTGGGCTTCTGCACCACGGGATCGCCGAACAGCACGACCTGGCGGGCCCGGCGGAGCGCGGGGGCGGCCTCGGCGAGGCAGAGGGCGGCCGCGTCCGCGATGATGACGACGTCGAAGGCGAGGTCGATCGGCACGTCCGGGACCTCGTACGGCGACGCGAGCCACACGGGCGCGAGGGTGCGCAGGAGGGTGGGCGCGGCATCCGAGATCTCGGTGGCCGTGTGCAGACCGTCCTTCAAGGAGCGCTTCAGCGCGGCGGCCTCGTCGGGGTGATCGACGATGCCGATGCGCCACTGCTTCGCCAGCTCTGCGGCGAGAAGCGGACCCGCAGCGGCGGCGTGCGCCTCGTCGACGAGCCGGAAGTCGCGCTCCAGGCGGTCGACGACGGCCGTGTTGGCTCCGAGGAGGGCGCGGTCCGTGCGCAGGAGATGCTCGAGGGCCGACTGCCACCAGGCGAACTCGAACTCGTTGCCCACGCGCTCTTCCGGAACGTGGCGCACGGACAGCTCGACGAGGAGCTGCTCCAGTCCCAGGCGGGCGAGCTCGGAGCGCAGCTGCGCGCGCTCGACGAGATTGTCGAAGAAGGTGGATTCGGCGGCGAGGCCCGCGAGCGTCCGCACGAGCTCGTGCACGGGCAGCGTCGCCAGACGCTCCGAGCCCTGGCGGCCCAGGATCTGATCGAGCTCCCCGAGCAGGGCGTCGACACGCTGCCAGGCGACGTGGACGTCGGCGAGGCCCAGGGGCACCTCCGGCGTCACTCCGGCGTCGACCACGCGCTGCCACTCGGTGCGCTGCTGCTGGATACGCACCAGCGCCTCGTACATGTCGGTCACGTGCACCCCGGGGCGCACGTACTCCTTGGACAGGCGCTTCAGGCGACGGCGGTTGGGCCCGCTCATCGGCGAGGCGTCGCGACGCGGCGAGTGGGCGTCGATGAGCTCGCCGAGGGGGCGCTCGAACACGCTCGGGCTGAAGCGGTCGAGCGACTCGCGGATGCCCTGCAGGAGCTTGAGGTAGGCGCCGAGCTCGGACACCGTCTGGAACGGACGCATGCGCGTCTGCGCGATGAGCTCGTACCCGCGCTCGAGCAGTCGCGGAACGTCGTGCGTGTGGAGCTTGCCGGCCAGGTCGTGCGCGGCCCGCGCGTCTTCGGTGCGGGTGAAGCTCACGCCGTACCACGGCGAGTCGTCCGGTCCGAAGCGGAACTCGCCGAGGCGTGCGGCCATCGCCAGCGCCCGCGCGGCCGCATCCCGGCGCCCGGCGAGCCGCTCCATCGTCGCGAGGTCGAAACGCGCCGCGGTCGAGGGCTGCGGAGACGTGGATGCCAGAGCCGTGAGCGCGCGGAGCACGTCGAGGGCCGAGACCCCCAGCGCCAGATGCGGCTCGGTGACGGCCGAGCGGTAGTCGCGCAGGACCGTGCGCAGGCGGATCAACGCGTCGTCGATCTCGGCGACCTTGGGCTGCTCGGCCTTCTCGTTGCGGCCGATCGCGCGGATGAGGTCGCGGCGGACGTGGTTCGGGGAGACGGCGAGGCCCGTGAGCCCGACACCGGCGAGGCGATGACGGATGCCGTCGAGGGTCGAACGCCGAGCACTCACCACGAGCACGCGCTTGCCGTCGTGGACGAGCTGGCCCACCGCGTTGATGACGGTCTGGGTGCCGCCGGTACCCGGCAGGGTGTGCACGGCCAGCGAGTGGCCGGCGACGATGCGGGCGAGCACGCGCTCCTGCTCGGCGTCGGCGTCGAGGAGGAGCGTGTCGGACGCCGGCGTGCGCTCGTCGGGGCTCACGATGACGGGGTCCTCGCGGCGCACGGTGATGCGGGCACGGTCGTCGGGGTGCCCGGCGAGGGCGTTCAGCAGCGTGTCGTCGAGGTGCTGCGTGTCGCGCGCCATGCCCGAACCCACGTCGGCGAACGACGAGATGACCAGCCGCGGGTGCACCACGAAGGTGGGGACGTGCGTGGTCAGGCGACGGATGTGGTCGATGACCGGTTGCGGCTTGAACACGCCCTGGTCGTACGCGAGGCCCGCGAGGGCGGCGCTGTCGATGTGGATGCCGAGATGGCTGCGGAACGCGCGCGCCAGTTCGGGGTTCATCACGAAGGCGCCGTGCAGCTTGAGTTCGAAGTCGCCGTTGTGCCGGCGGATCGCGAGGGGGCGGAGGAGGACGGGCGAGGACCACTCCACTCCCCCGATCTTCCACGCGGCGAGGCCGACCGCGAGGTGCACGGGCTCGAGGCCGCGCGCGGTGCGGAGCTCGACGTTCTTGGCCGTGATGCGTTCGGCGGCGAGCCTGGCCGTGCGCAGCGCCACTTCGTCGCGGAACAGGTTCGACAGGAGCGTCGCCCGGCCCGTGATGAACTGCGGCAGGGAGCCGGGGTGCGCCTTGGTGATGTCGATGCCGGCGTCGAGCGCGTCGTCGAACCGCAGGAGCGTGGAACGTCCGCCGAGGGCCGCCGCCTCCGTCCGGATGCGATCGCGCTCGGGGTCGGCGACATGGCGGACCACGATGCCGGGCTCCGACAGTCGCAGCTCGGCCGGATCGACGGTCGACGAGGACCCGTCTCCGTCGCCACCGCTCACGGTGTCATCCTCAGCTCGCCACACACCTGCCAGACTAAGCCGGGCATCTGTGGTTCGCGCGTAGCCGGGGCGGGTTTTGCGGGAATCCGCGACACGCCGTCGGATCGGCTGTTCCTCCCCAGGATGCCAAATCGCGAGGTCGTCCCCGGTTCCCGGTCGAAGCCCGACGGGCGGTCTCGCCGGTCACGAGGATGAGCGCATGAACAGAGTCACCAGCACCGAGTACGACAGTCCGGTCGGCCCGATCCTCCTCACCTTCGTCGACGATGCGCTCGTGCGGCTCGACGTCGCCCATGACGGCATCGACCTCGCCCGGGCCGATATCGCGCAGCGCCTGGGAGTCCTGCCCGAACCCGACCCCGAGGGGGCGGTCGACCTGCGCGTCCAGCTCGACGAGTACTTCGACGGCGCGCGGCGGCACTTCGACGTGCCGCTGGACTGGCGGCTCGTGCAGGGCTTCACACGGACGGCGCTGCAGGCCACGATCGACATCCCCTACGGGGAGATGTCGTCGTACGGCGAGGTGGCGATCCTCGCGGGCGCGCCGGGAGCCGCGCGCGCCGTGGGGACGGCCTGCGCGAAGAGCCCGTTCTCCCTCGTCGTACCCGTGCACCGCGTCGTACGGGCCGACGGATCGATCGGCGAGTACGGCGGGCACCCCGAGGTGAAGGAGTATCTGCTGTCGCTCGAGAATGATGTGGTGCTCGGCGACGGACTGCGCGGGACGGGGTGAGGGCGGTGCGTCCGGCGGGGCGTGTGCGTCCGGCGAGGGGCGTACGTCCCACGGGGCGTGTGCGTCCGGCGAGGTCGGTGCGTGCGGCGAGGGCGGTACGTCTGGCGAGGTGCCCGACGCGAGGAGCGCCCGGCCCGCGGCTGTCGCCGACGGACCGGGCGCCCCTCCTCCGGATCGGGTTCCTCAGTGGTGGGAGGCCTTCTCCGCACCGAAGCCGGTGAGCGAACGCACGTCCATCTCCGCCGCCTTTCCGGCGTCCTCGGCGCGGCGGGAGGTGATCGAGCCGAGCCAGCCGAGCAGGAAGCCCAGGGGGATGGACACGATGCCCGGGTTGTTCAGCGGCCAGATCGCCACGCCGGTGTCGACGAACACACTGGTGGGCGTTCCCCAGAAGACCGGCGAGAGGAAGATCAGCACGAGGGCGGACCCGAGACCGCCGTACATGCTCCACACCGCGCCGCGCGTGGTGAACCGGCGCCAGAAGAGCGAGTACAGGATGGTCGGGAGGTTCGCCGAGGCCGCCACGGCGAAGGCCAGAGCGACGAGGAACGCCACGTTCTGGCCCTGCACCCCGATGCCGCCGATGATCGCGAGCACGCCGATGACGATCACCGTGCGTCGAGCGACCTTGACCTCTCCGTCCGGCGGGACGTTGCCCTTCTTCACGACGCTCGCGTAGATGTCATGGGCGAACGACGCGGCAGCGGTGATGGTCAGACCGGCGACCACCGCGAGGATCGTCGCGAACGCCACCGCCGAGATGAACCCGAGCAGGATCGGGCCGCCGAGGGCCAGAGCCAGCAGCGGGGCCGCCGCGTTGACGCCTCCCGGCGCCGCGAGGATGGCATCCGGCCCGACGAGGGCACCCGCGCCGTAACCGAGCACGAGAGTGAGGATGTAGAACAGGCCGATGAGCCAGATGGCCCAGACCACCGAACGACGGGCCTCCTTGGCCGTCGGGACCGTGTAGAAGCGCATGAGCACGTGCGGCAGACCCGCCGTGCCGAGCACCAGCGCGAGCGCCAGGGAGATGAAGTCCCACGGGTTCTTGCCGTACTGAAGGCCGGGTGCGAGCACCGCCTCCCCCTTCGGCGACGCGGCGACGGCAGCCTCGAGGAGCGTGTTGAGGTTGAACCCGTTGATCGCGAGCACCCAGATCGTCATGACCACGGCGCCGCCGATCAGCAGGAACGCCTTGACGATCTGCACCCACGTGGTGCCCTTCATGCCACCGATGAGCACGTAGACGATCATCAGGAGACCGACCACCGCGACGACGATCGACTGCCCCACCCGCTCCGTGATCCCGAGCAGAAGGGAGACGAGTCCGCCCGCCCCCGCCATCTGCGCGAGCAGATAGAAGAAGCACACGGCGAGGGTCGTGATCGCCGCCGCCATGCGCACGGGGCGCTCCCGCAGACGGAACGAGAGCACGTCGGCCATCGTGAACTTGCCGGTGTTGCGCATGAGCTCCGCCACCAGCAGCAGCGCCACGAGCCAGGCGACGAGGAAGCCGATGGAGTAGAGGAAGCCGTCGTACCCGTTGATCGCGATCGCGCCGACGATCCCGAGGAACGACGCCGCCGAGAGGTAGTCGCCCGCGATGGCGAAACCGTTCTGAGGTCCGGTGAAGGAGCGCCCCGCGGCGTAGTAGTCGGCCGCGGTCTTGCTGTTGCGGCTGGCCCGGATGACGATGAACAGGGTCACGGCGACGAAGGCGCCGAAGATCGAGATGTTCAGGACGGGGTTGTTCTCCACCGTCTGAACGGCGGCGTGGACGGTGCCGAAGACCTCGTTCATGCGGTCCCCCGCTCGGTGCGCTCGAGCTCGTCGCGCATCTGCTCGGCGAGAGGATCGAGCCGCCGGTTCGCGTAGGCGACGTAACCCATCGTGATCGCGAACGTCGTGACGAACTGGCCGAGACCGAACACGAGCCCGACCGTCACCGCACCGAACACGGGCTGCGCCATGAACTCGGGAGCGAACGACGACAGCAGCACGTAGACGAAGTACCAGACGAGGAACGCGACCGCGAGCGGGAAGATGAAGCGGCGTTGACGCTTCTTCAGCTCCCGGAACGGTGCGGACTCCTCGACCGCGATGTAGTCGACGCCGCCGCGGTGAGCGGGGTCGATCCTTCTGTCCGTCATGTGGCCTCCTTGCCTCATGGGACCGGTGCAACATCGCACCGATGGGGGGATGATGACCCGGGATGGTGGAAGCGCTCCCGGTGGTAGGGTCGACGCTACGAAAGGCGGCGACGCAGCCGTCACCCCCGGAAGTAGGTAGTTCTCTTGGGAGCACCGACCGTTCTTCGCGACGACGCGACACTCGTGTCGCACGCCGTCGCCGAACTCGCGCGCCGGACCCATTTCCCCCTCGCGTTCGGCGGCCTCGAGCACGACGGAGCCGTCCACGTCACGACCATCGTCGGGGCGCGCACCCGCAGCATCGAGGGACTCGTCGTCCGCGCGGAGCGCGGGCTCGGCGGGCGCGCTCTCGTCGAGCGACGCCCGCGGATGACCCTTGACTACCGCACCGCCCGCTCCATCACGCACGACTACGACCGCGCCATCCTGGGCGAGGGCATCGCGACACTGTTCGCCGTCCCGGTGCTCGTCCGCGGCCACGCGCGAGGGGTCCTGTACTGCGGATCCTGGGCGCAGGCGCCGGTCGGCGACCTCGAGGCGCGCCCGGCGTTCGACGTCGCGGGAGAACTCGGCACCGAGCTCCGCGTACGCGAAGAGGTGGATCGCCGGCTCTCCACGATGCCGTCGGGCGACAACGGACTGAGCGTCGGCGTCCGCGAAGAGATCCGCGAGAGCTACGCCCAACTGCGCAGCATCGCCGCCACGGTCGGCGACGAGGACGTGCGCCGGCGTCTGGAAGAGCTCGAGTCGCGGTTGGCCGCCCTCACCGGCGATGCCCCGCGCACCGGCGAGGACGCCGAGATCCACCTCTCGCGCCGCGAGATCGACGTGCTCGCGTGCGCCGCCGTCGGGTCGACGAACGGCGAGATCGCGGCATCCCTGCACCTCCGCGAGACCACCGTCAAGTCGTACCTGGCCTCGGCGATGGCCAAGCTCGACGCCTCGACGCGGCACGCCGCGGTGGCCCGCGCGCGACGGGCGGGCCTGCTTCCCTGACGCTCCGGTGGGACCTCTGTGCGGTCGGTGGGAATCCCCTGGAAATGGATGCCGAGGCTTGAGAGCCGCGCGGATTCTCGGCATCGTGGCTGGCTCCTGTCGTCGACAAAGAAGGAGAGCCACGAATGCTGACGCTCACCGAAGAGGCCACGACCGCCGTCAAGACCATCACCGCGCAGTACCCCGACGCCGCCCAGGGCGGGGTGCGCATCGAGGGCGCGGGTTCGCCCGAGTCCCAGTTCTCGCTGTCGGTCGTCGACGGCCCGCAGCCGCAGGACGCCGTCGTCGAGCACGCCGGCGCCCGGGTGTTCCTCGACAGCGACGCCGCCGCGGTCCTCGACGACCGCGTCCTCGACGCGCAGATCGACCCCCAGGGTTCCGTCCAGTTCGCGGTGACCTCCGCCGCCTGACGCGCGCTGTTTCGACGATGCCCCGGCCGTGCGCCGGGGCATCGTCGTTTCGCGGGTCAGCCGCGGAACACCACGATCTCGTCGTTCGCCGCGTCGTACACGAACTGCAGCGCGGTCCCGGCGGGGAAGTCGGTCTGCGCACGCTCGGGGGTGTCCTCACGGAGGAGCATCGTGGAGGTCGCGGGGAAGATCCCGGCCCCGCACACGCCCAGGAAGAACTCGCCGTCGTACGAGAACCCGCCGCCGCCGTCGCTCGTCTCCAGCAGGTCGGGCTGCCAGACGGTCATGCAGCGCGCGGCGCCCTCGGCGTCGTAGTACGAGGGTTGGGACATCACGCGGAAGCCCTGGAACGACTCGTAGGCGGTGACCTTGCCGGTGAGCCCCACGGTCAGCGAGCTCGGCACCTCGAAGCCGGGATCCGGCGACAGGCGGGCGATCTGCGTCGCCCCCGCCTGCAGGGGGTCGGCCTGCACGCGCTGCACGACCACCAGCACCGTCGCAAGGGTCGCGACGACGAGCCCGGCTGCGGCCAGGAGGATCACCGTCGAGCGGCGCAGGCGCGGGAGCGTGGACCGCGGCGGCTCGGGGGCGGCATCCGGAATCCCCTGGTCGATCGCCGCGTCGGTGTCGTCGTTCGCGACGGGTGCGGGCGGAGGCTCTTCCTCGGCCGCGCTCGCCCGCGCCTCGAGCTCGATGAGGCGCCGGAGCGCCTCGGGGTCGGCGGCGATGTCGGCCGACGGCGAGTACGCGCGGTGGCGCAGCTGAGCGAGTTCGTCCTCTTCGTCGATCGACATGAGGCGATTCAATCAGCCGGCGCCCCGCGCGCGCGTCACCGCCCCGTGAACACCGGCGGGCGTTTGCCCTGGAAGGCGGCGAATCCCTCGCGGTAGTCGTCCGTCTGGGCGAGGGCCGCCTGCGCGCGGTTCTCGAGCGCCATCGCCTCCCAGAGGCCCAGCCGCTCATCCCGGATCGCCGTCACGATGCGTTTGCCGGCGCGGAACGCCTCGGTGGGCCCGGCGGCGGCGCGGCGGGCGGCGAGCTCGGTGGCGTCCTGGACCTCGGATGCCGTCACCACCCGCGAGAACAGTCCGGCGCGCACGGCCTCCTCGCCCGTCAGCATCCGGCCCGTGTAGATCAGGTCGAGCGTCGCGTGGGTGCCGAGACGTTCGACGAAGAGCGCGTGGCCGCCCGAGTCGAGGGTCGCACCGAGCGCGGCGAAGGGCGAGCCGATCCTCGCGTCCTCCGCGACGAACACGACGTCGGTCGCGATCAGCAGTCCGAGTCCCACGCCGAGGCATGCCCCGTGGGCGGCGGCGAAGGTCGGAGCGGGGAAGGATGCCATGCGGCGGAGCAGCGGCGCGAGGGTGGCGTCGAGGTATCCGGCGACATCGTCCGTGGCCGGATCGACGCCCGCGATGTCGCGTCCGGCGCAGAACGACGGCCCCTCGCCGCGGAGGAGCACGGCGCGCGCACCGTCGGCCTCGGCGCGGTCGTACGCTTCGGCGAGCGCGCGCAGGGCGTCGAGGCCGAGCGCATTGCGACGCGCGGGCGCGTTCAGGGTGACCATCGCGAGGTCGTCGGTGAAGGCGTAGTCGATCACGGCATCCCTATCCGTCGTAGTCGACGCGCACCGCGTCGGAGGTCGGGTGCGACTGGCAGGTGAGGACGTACCCGCGCTCGATCTCGTCGGGTTCGAGGGCGTAGTTCTCGGTCATCGACACCGATCCCTCGACGACGCGGGCGCGGCACGTGCCGCACACACCTCCGGCGCACGCGAACGGCACGTCGGGGCGCACGCGGAGGGCCGCGGCGAGGATCGTCTCGTTGGCCGCGACCGGGCTGTCCACCCGCGCGGACTGCCCGTCGAGCGTGATCTCGATCGAGCGGACGGGCTCGTCGGCACGCACGCGCACGGGACGCGCTCCCCCGGTCTGGGCGGGGGCGTCGCCGTCTCCGGCCGTGAAGAGCTCGAAGCGCACGCGCTCGCGCGGAACCCCCGCTGCGGCGAGCGCTTCGCGGCAGACCTCGACGAGCGCGAACGGTCCGCAGAGGAACCACTCGTCGACGGATGCCGGATCGATGAGCCGCGAGAGGATCAGGCGCAGGCGCTCCTCGTCGAGCCGACCCGAGAAGACGGGGGCGGCGCGCTGCTCGCGCGAGAGCACGTGGTGCAGCGTCAGGCGCGAGGGGTAGCGGTCTTTGAGGTCGGCGAGCTCGTCGACGAACATGACGTCGGTCGAGGAGCGGTTGGCGTAGACGATGGTCATGCGGGCGTCGGCGGAGCGCTCGAGGACGTCGGCCGCCAGCGCCATGATCGGGGTGATCCCGGAACCCGCGGCGATCGCGACCACGTGCCCGGTGGCGGTGGACGCTTTCGAGACGAAGGTGCCCTGCGGGCTCATCACGTCGATCTCGTCGCCGGGACGCAGCCCCTCGTGCGCCCAGCTCGAGAACCGGCCGTCGGGGTCGCGCTTGATGCCGACGCTGATCGTCCCGCGCGCGGGAGGTCGGCACAGCGAGTACGAGCGGCGGAGCTCCTCACCGTCGACCGTGGCGCGGAGGGCGACGTATTGCCCGGGCGCGTAGTCGAAGGCGTCGGCGATCTCGTCGGGGACGGCGAACGTGACCTCGATGGCCGTCGGGGTCAGGGGCCGCACGTCGG
Organism: Microbacterium sp.; assembly: GCA_029239635.1. Classification (GTDB taxonomy): domain Bacteria; phylum Actinomycetota; class Actinomycetes; order Actinomycetales; family Microbacteriaceae; genus Microbacterium. Next base: position 17,462 of record JARBUN010000017.1, read on the forward strand.
TGACGCGCAGGGGGTGAAAACGCGCCCGGGTGCGCGGGGCGGGCGGCGCAGCGGGGCTCGAGGTCTCGGCATCCGTCATCGTCATCAGAGGGCCTTGAAATGGTCGAAGGGCTCGAGGCAGGCGCGGCATTCCCACAACGACTTGCACGAGGTGGAGCCGAAGCGCGAGAGCTCGCGGGTGTCGAGCGAGCCGCAGCGCGGGCACGCGACGCTGAGCTTCAGGCGGATGGGACCGGTGGGACCGCGTCCGGTGGGCGGGGCGATGCCGTAGGCGGTGAGCTTGCGGCGGCCCTCGTCGCTCATCCAGTCGGTGGTCCACGCGGGGGTGAGGGTGGTGTTCACGACCGCGCGGTGGAAACCGGCCGAGGTGAGGGCGAGGACGATGTCGTCGCGGATCGCTTCGACCGCCGGGCATCCCGAGTAGGTCGGGGTGATCGTGACGGTCACGGTGTCGCCGTCGACCCGCACGTCGCGGAGCACGCCGAGGTCGTCGATCGTGAGCACGGGGACCTCGGGGTCGACCACGGCGGCGACCACCTCGCGCGCGTGCGCCGCGGTCACCACGTCGCCCCCGGGTGCCGGCGGGCCAGCACCTGCATCTCGGCGAGCAGGGGGCCGAAAGCCGGGTGATGGATGCCACGGCGTCCACCGCCGGATGAGGGCGGGATGCCGGGCACCTCGACATCCTCCTCCGCGAGCACCGCCGCGAGGACGTCGTCGATGCGCTCTCGGAGCACCGAGGGGCGGACCGCGATGCCGTCCAGGCGGTCGTGGAGCGGCTCGTCGCGGAGGAGCTCGTCGAGGTACGGCCACGTGTCGTCGAGGGCGATGAGGAAGCGGCGCCGCGACTCCTCGGTGCCGCCGGCGAGGCGGAGGGTCCACTGCACGGCGTGGTCGCGGTGGTAGTCGACCTCTTTCTCGGCCTTCGCGGCGACGGCGGCGAGCACGGGATCGGCGGATGCCACGAGGTCGCGGTACAGCTCGAGAAGGTACGTGGATGCCAGGAGCTGGCGCGCGATCGTGTGGGCGAAGTCGCCGTTCGGGAGTTCGAAGAGCCACGCGCTGCGGAACTCCTCCTCGCCGCGCCAATACGCGAGGTCGTCTTCGGTGCGTCCGTCGTAGGAGCCGGCGTAACGCAGCAGCGATCGGGCGTGACCGAGGAGGTCGAGGGCGATGTTGCCCAGGGCGACGTCTTCCTCGATCTCGGGGGCCCGGGCGATCCAGCCGCAGAGGTTCTGGGCGAGGATCAGCACGTCGTCGCCGAGGCGCAACGCGTAGGCGGCGACGTCGGGGTCGGTCGCGCGATCCTCTCCCCCGGCCAGTTCGGCGGCGAGCTCGCGGGCGTCGAGGGAGACGTCGCCGTGCGGGTCGCCGGCGTGCGGGTCGCCGGCGTGCATATCGCCGGCGTGCGGGCCCGTGGCTTCGACGGGCTCAGCCACCTGCGCCGCTGCAGGTCCCTGAGCCTGTCGAGGGGACCGGGACCCCGGATCGGTCGAGGTGCTCACAGGTGCGGCACCCCCTCCGACGCGGTGTAGTACACCGCGTGCCGGTAGTTCTTGCCCGCGGGCGATTCGAAGAACGCGCCCTTCGCTCCCGGGTCGCTCGTGGTCACGGCATCCGAGGGGACGACCCAGACCGACACGCCCTCACCGCGACGCGTGTAGAGGTCGCGGGCGTTGCGCACGGCGAGCTCGGCGTCGGGGGCGTGCAGAGAACCGACGTGCACGTGGCTCAGGCCGCGGTTGGCGCGCACGAAGACCTCCCACAGGGGCCAGGTCTCGGCGGGGCTGCCGCCGGGCGTGGCCATCAGGCGGCCGCCGTCTCGGTGCGGGCAGCGCTCTTCTTGGCGGCGTACGCCGCGGCGGCCTCGCGCACCCACGCGCCCTCCTCGTGCGCCGCCCGACGGTTCTGCAGGCGCTGGCGGTTGAGCGGTCCCCGACCGGCGAGCACCTCGTGGAACTCGCTCCAGTCGATCTCGCCCATGTCGTACTCCCCCGTCTCCTCGTTGAAGCGCAGGTCGGGATCGGGCAGCGTCACGCCGAGCACGGCCGCCTGCGGCACGAGCATCGAGACGAAGCGCTGGCGGAGCACGTCGTTGCTGAAGCGCTTGATGTTCCACGCCGTCGACTGCGCCGAGTTGGGCGAGTCGTCGTCCGGGGGTCCGAACATCATCAGGCTCGGCCAGTACCAGCGGTTCACGGCATCCTGAGCCATCTCGCGCTGCGCGTCGGTGCCATGCATGAGGGTCAGCAGGATCTCGAACCCCTGTCGCTGGTGGAACGACTCCTCTTTGCAGATGCGCACCATCGCGCGGCCGTACGGCCCGTAGGAGGCGCGGCACAGGGGAACCTGGTTGCAGATCGCGGCACCGTCGACGAGCCAGCCGATCGCGCCCATGTCGGCCCACGTCGGGGTCGGGTAGTTGAAGATCGACGAATAGCGCGCCTTCCCGTCGACGAGCTGCTGCGTCATCTCGTCGCGCGTGATGCCGAGCGTCTGGGCCGCCGAATAGAGGTAGAGGCCGTGGCCCGCTTCATCCTGAACCTTCGCCAGCAGGATCGACTTGCGCTTGAGGCTGGGCGCCCGGGTGATCCAGGCTCCCTCGGGCTGCATGCCGATGATCTCGGAGTGCGCGTGCTGCGAGATCTGGCGGATCAGCGTGCGGCGGTACCCCTCCGGCATCCAGTCTCGGGGTTCGATCCGCCCGTCGGCCTCGATGAGGGCGTCGAACATCGCCTCGCCGTCCAGAGCATCCGTGGGGGGTGCGGTCATCGTCATCGTCGACTCCTTTTACAGACCGATCGTTCAGTAAAACTGTAGCGGAGGGCGGAGGGGACCGCAACGGGCGTGACCCCTCGCCCCCGAGCGCGTGGAGTGGGACGCATGGCCGACACCGCGATCTTCGACGTCGACGGCACCCTCGTCGACACCAACTACCAGCACGCCCTCGCGTGGTACCGCGCGTTCCTGCGGTTCGACATCGTGCTGCCGATCTGGCGCATCCACCGGGCGATCGGCATGGGCGGGGACCAGCTCGTCCCCTCGCTGACGGATGACGACACCGAGAACGAGCACGGCGAGGCGCTGCGCGCGGCGTGGACCGAGGAGTTCGAGCCGATGATCGACGAGGTGCACCCGTTCGACGGTGCGCACGACCTTCTCGTCGAGGTGAAGAGGCGCGGGTTCCAGGTCGTGCTCGCCAGTTCCGGCAAGAGCGAGCACGTCGAGCGCTTCCTCGACCTGGTCGACGCGCGCGAACTCGCGGATGCGTGGACGACGTCCGACGACGTCGGGGCGAGCAAGCCCGCGCCCGACCTCGTGCAGACGGCGCTCGACCGCGTCCCCGGTTCGAGCGGGATCATGATCGGGGACTCCCCGTGGGATGCCATCGCCGCAGCGAAGGCGGACATCCCGACGGTGGCGGTGCGCACCGGCGGCTTCTCGCCCGAGGAGGTGCGGGATGCCGGGGCGGTTCACGTCTTCGACAGTCTCCGCGACCTCATCGCCGGTCTCGACGACACCGAGCTCGCCCGCGCGGCCCGCTCCTCGCACACCTCGCGCTCCAGGGCCGGGTGCCGTTCGATGCGGACGGTCATGGCATCCATTCGCCCCTCCCGCCGCAGCTCCAGGACGAAGTGCGGGGTGAGCTTTTCGATGCCGAGCACGATCTCCTCGATCTGCGTGGGGAAGAGGTTCACGCCCCGCAGGATGATCATGTCGTCGTTGCGGCCGGTGATCTTCTCGATGCGCCGCATGGCCGGGAACGCCGTCCCGGGCTGGAGACGCGTGAGATCGCGGGTGCGGTAGCGGATGACCGGGAACGCCTCCTTCGTGAGCGAGGTGAACACCAGTTCACCGAGTTCTCCGTCGGCCACCGGCTCACCCGTCTCGCCGTCGATCGTCTCGGGGAGGAAGTGGTCCTCCCAGATGTGCGGACCGTCCTTCGTCAGGGCGCTCTCGGATGCCACCCCCGGGCCCATCACCTCGCTGAGGCCGTAGATGTCGACGGCGACGAGGTCGAGACGCCGCTCGATCTCGCGGCGCATCTCGTTGGTCCACGGCTCGGCGCCGAGCACGGCGACCCGGAGCGACGTCGACCGCGGGTCGACACCCGCGGCCTCGAGCGCGTCGGCGATCGTGAGCAGGTAACTCGGGGTGCAGAGGATGGCATCCGGCTCGAAATCCTGGATGAGCTGCGCCTGCCGCGCGGTCTGCCCACCCGACATCGGGATCACGGTCGCCCCGAGCCGCTCGATGCCCGCGTGCGCGCCGAGGCCGCCGGTGAACAGGCCGTAGCCGTAGGCGTTGTGCACCCGGTCTCCCGCGCGGATGCCGGCGGCGCTCAGCGAGCGCGCCACGAGATCGGCCCAGCGGTCGAGGTCGCCGGCGGTGTAGCCGACGACGGTGGGGCGCCCGGTGGTTCCGGAGGAGGCGTGGATGCGACGGACGTCCGACATCGGCACGGCGAACATGCCGAAGGGGTAGGTCTCGCGGAGGTCGGCCTTGGTCGTGAAGGGCAGGAGGCGGATGTCGTCGAGGCTCCGGATGTCGTCGGGGCCGACGCCCGCTTCGTCGAACTTCCGCCGGTACAGCGCGACGTTCTCGTAGGCGTGTCGCACGGTCCCCTGGAGGCGCTCGAGCTGCAGAGCGCGCAGCCTCTCGAGCGGGATGCCGGTGGGGTCGACGGATGCCAGGAAGTCGGGGCGCGAGGGAACGGTCATGGTCATCGGGACACCTCCGTGGTGGGGAGCGCGGCGCTGCGCTCGGAGTGGGATGGGCTCATCGGCCCGGAGCCGAACGGAGCGGAGGTCCCTGGGCCCGTCGAAGGGACCGGGACACCCGCGGCCCGGACGCGGGAGGCTTCGACACGCTCAGCCACCGGCGCCTGCGACTCCGCCGTCGGCGCCTGCGGTTCGGATGCCGGCGGGCGCCGGTCCGTCGTGATGCTGCGGCCGCGCACCTCGGCGACGAGGTCGCCCGTCTCATCCGTCACGCGGATGTCGTACAGGCCCGTGCGGCCGCTGCGCGCGCGGCGCTGCGCCGTCGCGGTGAGCGTCTGACCCGCCGATGTCGACTTCAGGAACGTGATGTCGGCGCCGCCGGCGACCGTGACCCGCTCGTCCTCGTTGCACGCGATCGCGAACGCCGTATCGGCAAGGGTGAAGACGAGCCCGCCGTGGGTGATGGCGAAGCCGTTGAGCATGTCGTCGCGCACCGTCATCGACACGCGAGACTCCCCCGGCGCGTCGTGCTCGACGACCATGCCGAGCATGGCCGACGCCTGATCGCGCTGCATCATCGGCCGCAGCGCGCTCACGCGAGCGCCCCCGCCGGTTGCGGGGCGGGCGCGACGGCCGGGCTCCACGTCTTCGCCACGAGCGTGAGCACGTCGTACTGCGCGACGACCTCGTCGTCCTGGTTGCGGATCACGGCATCCCACCGCACCTCGCCGTACTCGTCGGTCTCGCGCGGGGTGATCTGCTTCGCCGTGAGGGCGACGCGGATGCGGTCGCCGGGTGAGACGGGAGTGACGAAGCGCAGGTTTTCGAGCCCCGAATTGGCCAGCACCGGGCCGGGCGCGGGGTCGACGAAGAGCCCTGCCGCCCACGACACGAGCAGGTAGCCGTGCGCCACGCGCCCCGGGAAGAAGGGGTTCGCGGCAGCGGACTCCTCGTCCATGTGCGCGTAGAACGTGTCGCCGGTGAAGTTGGCGAACACCTCGATGTCGTCGAGGGTGACCTCGCGTTCGGCCGACTCCACGGCATCCCCGATCCGAAGGTCCGAGAGGGGCTTGCGGAACGGGTGCGTCCCCGCGGAGTCGGTCTCGGCCCCCGGATGCCACACCCCGGTGAGCGCGGTCAGCATGCGGGGCGAGCCCTGGATCGCGGTGCGCTGCATGGAGTGAAGCACGGAGCGGATGCCGCCGAGCTCCTCGCCTCCGCCGGCGCGGCCGGGACCGCCGTGCACGAGGTGCGGCACGGGAGCGCCGTGTCCCGTTGAGGTGCGCGCATCGTCGCGGTCGAGGAACAGCACGCGTCCGTTCATCGCGCCCATGCGGGTGAGCAGTTCGGTCGCGACGTCGGGGTCATGGGTGGCGACGCTCGTCACGAGCGAGCCGCCGCCGCGGCCCACGATGGTCGCGGCCTCGGCGACGTCGGCGTATTCGACGATGCTGGCGACCGGTCCGAAGGCCTCGATGTCGTTGACGGCCGGGGTCGCGGCGTCCGCGAAGGAGAGGAGCATCGGCTGCAGGAACGCGCCGTCGGCGGGCGTTCCCTCGGGCGCCTCTGCGGATCCCACCACGAAGCGCCCACCGGCATCGGTGAGGGCGCGAACCTGCCGCAGCACCTCGTCGCGCTGCTCGACGGACACGAGCGGCCCCATCGTCACGCCCTCAGCGCGCGGGTCGCCGATGACCACCCGCTCGGTGATCTTCGCGCGCAGCGCTTCGGCGACGGCATCCGTCATCCCGGCCGGCACGATGGCGCGGCGAATGGCGGTGCACTTCTGTCCGGCCTTCGTGGTGAGTTCGACGAGGAGCTGCTTCACGTACGCGTCGAACTCGGGCGTGCCCGGCACCGCGTCGGGGCCGAGGATCGAGGCGTTGATCGAGTCGGTCTCGCTCGTGAACCGCACGCCGGGCTTCGCCTGGGCGCGCAGGCGCTCGGCGGTCGAGGCGCTGCCGGTGAAGCCGACGGTGTCGCCGAGGTCGAGCAGGTCGAACAGGCCCGGGACGCTTCCGCTCACCAGCTGCAGCGATCCCTCGGGCAGCAGGCCGGTCTCGACCACCATGCGCACCCATGCCTCGGCGATGTAGGCCGTGGGGGTCGCGGGCTTCACGATCGTGGGCAGCCCGGCGAGGAACGCGGGGGCGAACTTCTCGAGCGCTCCCCACATCGGGAAGTTGAAGGCGTTGATCTGCACGGCGACGCCCGGCAGACGCGTGTACACGTGCCGGCCGAGGAAGGAGCCGTCCTTCGACAGGGGCTCGATCGGACCGTCGAGCACGACCTTTCCGGCGGGGAGCTCGCGCCGCGCCTTCGATGAGAAGGTGAAGAGCACGCCGATACCGCCGTCGATGTCGCTGAGCGAGTCGCGGCGCGTCGAGCCGGAGTGCTCCGAGAGGGCGTAGAGCTCCTCGCGGCGCTCGTTCAGCGCGATCGCCAGGTTCTTCAGCACCATCGCACGCTGGTGGAAGGTGAGCGCGCCGAGGCTCTTCTGCCCCGTCTCGCGTGCGAAGGCGACGGCTCCCGCGAGATCGAGCCCGCGGGTGCTGACCCGCACGATCTCCTCCCCCGTCGAGGCGTCACGGACGATCGCGGCGTCGGGGTCGCTCTCCGGTGCCCACCAGACACCGTTCACGTAGCTGGGGAGAAACGTCATCGTGTGCTCCATTCGTAGAATCCGCGGCCGGTCTTGCGGCCCAGGTGCCCCTGGGCGACGAGGTCGCGCAGCAAAGCGGGCGGGGTGAAACGCGCGCCGAACGCGCGCTCGAGTTCTTCGGCGATGCCGAGGCGCACATCGAGTCCGACGATGTCGGTGGTGCGGAGGGGGCCCATCGGATGCCGGTAGCCCAGCTCCATCGCCGTGTCGATGTCGTGCGCGGTGGCGACGCCCTCCTCGAGCATGCGGATCGCCTCGAGACCCAGGGCGACCCCGAGCCGGCTGGATGCGAAGCCCGGCGCATCGCGCACGACGACGGCGGTCTTGCCGATGGCCTCGACCCACTGGGTCGCTCGCGTGACGACCTCGGCGGCGGTGGCGTCGCCGGTCACCACCTCGACGAGCGCCGACGCCGGGACGGGGTTGAAGAAGTGCAGCCCGAGAAATCTGTCCGGCCGGTCGAGCGACCCGGCCAGCGCGTCGATCGAGATCGACGAGGTGTTGGACGCCACGACCGCGTCGCCCCGCACAGCCCCCTCGATCCGCGCGAGGGCGTCGAGCTTGAGCGCGCGATCCTCGGGGACGGCCTCGATCACGAGGCCCGCCTCGGCGAATGCTTCCGCATCGACACCGGCGGTGAAGGTGTCGGCATCCGGGATCCGCGTTCCGCGCTCGGCCGAGCGCGCCAGAGCGGTCTCGACGCGCTCCCGGGCCTGAGCGGCAGCGGCCTCGTCGCGCTCGACGACGTGCACGCGGGCGCCGGCGAGCAGGAACGCGTGCGCGATCCCGGCGCCCATCCGGCCGCCGCCGAGCACGCCGACGACGGCGGGGACGGATGCCGTGACCCGGGCGGCCGCGGTGTCCGGCGCGGCCGCGGTTCCGGGCGCAGCCGTCGCGTCGGGGACGGCGGCGGCACGGGACAAAGACGTGGTCTCGCGAAGGGTCACTTCTTCTTCCTCTCGAGGAACGCGGTCATGCGGGCGCGTTTGTCGGCGCTGTCGAAGAGCTCGGCCTGCAGCTCGCCGTCGATCGCGGGGTGGCCGGCGCGGGGCGCGAGCAGGGCGCGCTTGGTCAGGATCGTCGCGCGCACGGAGTTGGCGGCGATGCGGTCGGCGATCGCGTGCGCGGCGGCGAGCAGGTCGTCGGGCTCGTGCACGCTCGAGAGCAGTCCCCCGGCGAGAGCCTCGTCGGCGTCGATCACGCGCGCGGTGAGCAGGAGCTCGCTCGCGCGGGCGTGGCCGACGATCTCGGGCAGACGCCACGACGCTCCGGCCGCGGCGATGATGCCGAGCCCCGGCTCGGGGTTGCCGAACCGCACGCGCGGAGTGCCGATGCGGATGTCGGCGGCGTACGCCAGCTCCGCCCCGCCGCCCAGCGCGAAGCCGTCGACGGCGGCGATCACGGGCATCGGCAGATGGCGGACCCGATCGAAGGCGGTCGCGTTGATGCCCCGGCGCGCGTCGTCGCCGGTGCGCTCGCGCAGCTGCGCGATGTCGGCACCGGCGGCGAAGATCCCGCCGGCGCCGGTGAGGATGAGGGTCCGGGGGCGCTCCTCGAGCTCCGCGCAGAGCGCGTGCAGCTCGTCGATCATGGCCTGGTCGATCGCGTTGCGACGCTCGGGGCGGTCGAGGGTGGCGACGACGCGGTCGTCGCGCGCGTCGACCCGCAGGCGCCGGGGCGAGGGCTCAGGGGCCTCCGCCGCCGACCGGGCTGAGCCCGTCGAAGCCACCGGGACCCGCGTCGCATCAGCCATCGACGCGCTCCACGATCATCGCCGTCCCCTGGCCCACGCCGACGCACATCGTCGCGAGGCCGTACCGCGCGGCATCCCGTTCCAGCCGACCGAGCAGCGTCACCAGCAGCCGCGACCCGCTCGACCCGAGCGGGTGCCCGAGCGCGATCGCCCCGCCGTCGGCGTTGACGATCTCGGGGTCGAGTCCGAGCCGGCGGATGCACGCCAGCGACTGCGACGCGAACGCCTCGTTGAGTTCGATCGCCCCCAGATCGGATGCCGCGAGCCCGGCCTTCGCGAGCGCCTTCTCGGTCGCGGGCACGGGGCCGAGCCCCATGACCTCCGGCGCCACTCCCGCCGACGCGTGCGCGACGATGCGGGCACGGGCCCGCAGGCCGTACCGCTCCACCGCCTCGGCGCTGGCGACGACGACCGCCGACGCGCCGTCGTTCAGCGAGCTGGCGTTGCCCGCCGTCACGACCTGCCCACCCTTGACGACGGGCCGGAGCGCCGCGAGCACATCGAGGGAGGTGTCGCGACGCGGCCCCTCATCGGTGTCGACGGAGCCCCGAGCCGTCTCGACGGCGACGATCTCGTCGCGGAAGCGCCCGGCATCCTGCGCCCGGATCGCCCGCTCGTGACTGCGCAGGGCGAACGCATCGGCGTCGGCGCGCGAGATGCCGTCGACGCGCGCCACCTCCTCGGCCGTCTCGGGCATCGTGAACGTGGCCTTGTCGCGTGCCGCGAGCCGCGGGTTCGTGAAGCGCCAGCCGATCGAGGTGTCGAACGCCTCGCCGGGCTTCGCCCATGCTCTCGAGGGCTTCGCCTGCACCCAGGGTGCGCGCGTCATCGACTCCACGCCGCCGGCCACGACGATGTCGGCGTCTCCCGCCCGCACCGCCTGAGCGGCGAGCGCGATCGCGCTCATCCCCGAGGCGCACAGCCGGTTCACGGTGAGTCCGGGGATGGCATCCGGAAGCCCGGCGAGCAGCACGGCCATGCGTGCGACGTTGCGGTTGTCCTCGCCGGCCTGATTCGCCGCTCCCAGGATGACCTCATCGATCGCCTCGACGGGAACGCCCGCGCGGGCCACGGCTTCACCGACCACGAGGGCCGCGAGATCGTCAGGACGGACGGATGCCAGAGCCCCGCCGTACCGCCCGACCGGGGTGCGCGCACCGCCGATGAGAAACGCCTGCGACATCGCCATCCTCTCCCCCGCCGACTCTGGCGGGGTCCGTCCACCTCACCCGCGAGGTTTTCCGACCGATCGTTCAGTAATCATGTCAGAGGACGCCGCGAAGGGCAACGCCGTGGCGAACGGGTCAGGCCGGACCGCGTCGCCACCAGGCGATGACGAAGATGACCAGACCCGCCACCAGTGCCGCCAGGACCCACAGCACGACGAGGTAATCGATCCACGAGCCGATCGGCGGCGAGCCGGGCAGGAAGTTGCGCAGCGGGATGGTCGCGAACAGCATCGCGCCCATCCACCCGAGCGCGGTGACCTCGACCTTGCGTCGTCCCCGCAAGACCGCGATCGCGACGATGAGGACGAGGGTGGGGATGATCACCATGAGCGTCAGCAGCACGATCCCGAAGGCCACGGTCGCCCCCGACCGCGACGCCGTGATGTCCACGGCGATCAGCCCGTTCCCGCCGTCGCGCGCGTCCATCGTGATGTCCCACCCCGACACCCCGCGCCCGCTCACGTCGACCGCCGTCGGAAGCGGGACCGTCTCGGCGTTCTCGTCGTCCACTCCCGCGACCATGTACGACGTCACCCGGTACCGATCGAAGGGCCACTGCTGGATCGCCCCGTCCATCACGAACGACACCTCCGCCGGCTCGACGAGGCGACTGGGCTCGTACTGCACCGCCTTGGAGCCCGCGACGGCCGACACCAGCACATAGAACGGCTTGCTCACCACGATGCCGTTCGTGTACTCGCCCTCACCCACCTGGCTCGGCAACAGCGACACCGTGAGACGACTGGTCGCGGCATCCATCTTCTCCGGCGTGAGCACCAGCGAGATCGCGTCGGCCGACGGGTCGTCGCCACCACGCGAGACCACGTCGCTCCCGCTCGCGTAGAGCGCGACGACCGTGACGTACAGGGCGAGGATCGCCACGACGATGCCGCCGACTCCGAGGGTGGTCCGGCGCCGAGGCCGTGCTGTGCGGGTCACGGTGTCAGTGTGGCAGAGGGGCGACCCGGCGTCGGGTTCTCCGCGCGGCGCACGATCGGGGCCGCGGGGCGACGACGGTCCCGAGGTCGCGGCGCACGCCGATAGCCTGGGAGGGAACGCGGGGACGCTCGCCCGGCGTCGGGACTCGACGAGGAGAGGCGATGATCCTCATCACCGGGGCGACCGGGTTCATCGGCTCGTACACCGCCCGAGCGGTGCAGGAGCGTGGTCTCGAGGCGGTCGCGGTGAGTCGTCACGACTGGCGCGACGAGGCGCGCTACGTGCTCGGTGGCGATGTGCCCGAGCTCGTCCGCCTCGACACCGGCGACTCCGCCGCCCTCGAGGCTCTCGTCCGCGACCGACGGCCCGACACGCTGATCCACCTCGACGCCTACGTGAACCCGGTCGGGCTTCGCGAGGACCCCGTACGCGCGATCGAGGCCAACGTGGAGCCGACCCTCGCTCTGCTCGAGCTGTGCCGACGGTACGAGGTGCAGCGGTTCGTCCTCGCCTCGACGGTGGCGGTGCTGCCCTCGATCCGCTATCAACCCATCGACGCCGCCCACCCGCTCGTCACTCCGACGGAGGGCCCCGCGGGCGGGTTCTACGGCGTATCCAAGGCGGTGTCGGAGATGCTCGCCCTCGGATACGCGGATGCCTTCCCCCTCGACGTGCGGATCGTCCGGCCGAGCGCGGTCTACGGCTTCGGGATGCAGTGGCCGATCGGCGTCAAGCCCGTCATCGAGGGCATCTGCGAGGGTCGCGAGGTCCAGATCGCCACCGGCGGGCCGCCGCGGGACTTCACACCCGTGCAGGACGTCGCGGAGATCTTCGCCGCGGTCGCGGAGTGCGCGGAGGACGCCGACCGGGTGTTCTTCGGCGGCACCGGCCGACCCCTCACGACGCCGGTGGAGTACCTCGACGTCGTTCGGACGACCTTTCCGGACGCCGCCGTCCGCGCCGTCGACGAGAACGCGGACCCCGCGGGGGTCGAGAGCCGTTACCGCGGCGTCGTCGATATGACACCGGTGCGGGACCAGCTCGGCGTGCAGCCCGCCTTCGCCTCGCTCGGCGAAGGACTCGCGCACTACGCCGAGGAGTACCGGCGCTTCCGCGGCGCCCGGCGCTGAACTCCGCGCACGACGGGGTGATCCCCGCCCGACCGGTCCGCTGAGGGGTCGTCCCCGGGTCGGACGCCGAGGTTCAGCCCGCCGTCACCCCGCGGAAGGTGCGCAGCGCGGCGGCGAGGTCGGGGTGGTCTGCGGCGTACGTGTCGAGATCGATGCCCGCGAGCGCGGCATCCCATGCCTGTCGGATGCTGCGCACTCCGGCGGCGGGCCCGTCGGGGTGGGCCATGATCCCGCCGCCGCACACGTACATGAGGTCGTCGGTGCCGACCGCGGCGTACGTGTCGGCGGCCTGCTCCGCCGACTGCGCCGACGAGAACACCGGCATCGCCGCCGGTCCGCCGTTCATCGGTTCGAGCACCGCCCGCGCCGATGCGACCACCGACTCGTCCGGCTCCCAGAACTTGTTGCGCAGGCCGTTGACGTGCAGGTGGTCCGCCCCGGCCAGTCGCCACAGCTGCTGCCACACCCGGTACGAGTAGCCCAGCAGCGGGAAGCGGGTCATCGCTCCCCACCCGTTGCGGTGCGCGTGGATGGGCAACGAGCTGTGCAGGCGCAGGTCGCGCAGGCCCGCGATGCCCACGGCGTTGACGCTCACCATGAGGCAGTTGCCCCCGCGCTCCGCGACGAGGTCGGCGCGACGGCGCATGTCGTCGATATCGCCGCTGAGGTTCACCGCATAGAGAGGACGCCGCCCCGTGACCTCGGCGGCACGATCGAGACCCCGCAGGACCGCGTCGAGGCGCTCCTCGAACGGCGAGTGCGGCGAGTCGGCCATCAACTCATCGTCCTTGAGGAAGTCCAGGCCCGCCCGGGCAAGATCCTCCGCGAGGACACCGGTCTGCTCGGGGGTGAGCCCCACGCTCGGCTTGATGATCGTGCCGATGATGGGTCCGGTGTGGACGTCGGCGATCTCACGCGTTCCCGCCACCCCGAACTGCGGGCCGGGATGAGCCTCGCCGAAAGCGGGGGGCAGCTCCAGATCGGCGAGCCGGATGCCGGAGAGCTGCTGCAGTTCGAAGAGGTTGCCCGCCACGGTGGCCAGGAGGTTGGGCAGAGCCGTGCCGACGTTCTCCAGGGGGAACGACAGCTCGACCTCCCCGCGCTGCACGGGTCGATCACCGCGGGATCCGGACAGGGCCGGCTCCCCGCCCTCGTCGATCAGCGTGGTCCGCTCGACGCGGGCCGCGTGACGGGCGTGCAGCTCGGGCGTCTCGCCGGGCAGCGCGATGAACGTCCCGGTGGACTGCTCGCCGGCCATCGCCGCGGCCGCGCGGTCCAGACCGATGGACGTCTCGATGACGTAGTGGGCGTGGATGCGGTCGGAGGTCATGTCGTCGCTTTCGGATCGGGGGAAGGCGCCGGCGCCACGAGGCGCACAGCGAACGGAGGGAGGTCGAGAGGGATGCCGTCGACCTCGCCGCTGCGGGATCGGCCGGAAAGGTCGCCGATGAGCGTTCCCGCTTCGAGCGGAAGGGCCACGAGCCCGGAATGCAGGTCGACGAGCGGCTCGCCGACCGTGGTCGAGGATCCCACCGACGCGAGGACCTCCCCGGAGGGGGTGAGGCGCCCGGTCTCGGCATCCGTCGCTCCGCGGGGGCCGATCAACTCGAGCGCGGTGACGCGGGAGACGCCCTCGGCGATCAGCACCGCGAGGGTGGCCAACAACCACGCGGCGGCGAAGTCGTCGTGCTGGCGAGGATCGACCGACTCGGGGTCGCGGCCCAGCCGATCGATGCGCCGACCCTGGCGGTAGAGCGATCGACGCGGTCGGAGAGTGAGCGCGCCGATCCCCACCGGTCGCCCTCCGCCCAGGCGTCGGGCGGTGCCGATCATCGCGGGCACCGCCTCGGTCGTCTCGATGATCGAGTGCTCGAACCCGTCGTGCACCTGCGGGTTGAGGCTGAACGTCACCTCGTCCGCCCCCGCGGGATCGGGTTCGCCGCGGTTGAGCTCGGCGAGGTTGTCGTCGGTGCCCACGATGAGCGCAGCCGAACCGAGCTCGGCGGCCAGCGCAGCATGCACCCGTGCGACCGCGCCGCTCTGCGTCACCGGGGCGTCGGCGGCGAAGACCAGCACCGCCCGCAGGGGCACTCGACGACGTCCGAGGCGTTCGCGAACGGCCTCGAGGCCCGCGGAGGCGTCGACGCCGAGGTGCAGGGCGAGTTCGACGGGCACGTCGTCGCACCGCTCGAGAGCGTCGAGGCCGCGGACTCCCCCCGCCTCGCAGACGACGTCGACCCGGACGTGATCCGCGTGCAACCCCGCGACGAGCGCCCGCACACCGTCGGCGTGCCGGGCGGAGGCGTCGGGTCCGAGCTGAACGCCGAGCGCCGGCCGCGGGCGCCGTGGCCCCGCATCGAGCCGGAGGCGGAAGTCGCCCGCCGGTGTCGTCGCGACGCCGGGGTCGGTCGGGGCCGGCCCGGTCACGCGCAGATCGACCGCCTGGCGGACGTGCTCCCCCTCGACGAGGCGGTACGGGTAGGGCAGCGCGAGCGGGCGACTGTAGGTCTTGAACGAGGCGTCCGACCAGTTGCGCTGATCCTCCGTCTCGAAGACGTCGCCCTCGAGGGTGAGATGCAGGCGCCGCCCCTCGTGGAGGTCGAGGGCGAGACCCGTGATCCCCGACCACGGCTGGTGCGGCGCGACCTCGCCCGGGAAGCGCGAGCGGGAGCGGGTGCCGTCGGCGTGGGTGAGGTCGACCGGAACCCCGGACTGCGTGAGCGGGTGCAGGACGACGACACCCACCCGGTTCGTCTCGACCTCCCCCCGCACCGCCGCGTCGACCGCGAAGCGCAACCGGTCGCCGCCCGCGCGGAGTCGGGCCGTCGCTTCGACCGCACCGGTGGGGAAGACGTGCTGCGACCGCAGCTCGACGATCACCTCGTCCGCGTCATCACGGGTGATGCGCACCTCCCGGTCGCCGACGATCGTCCCCCAGGCGTCGTCGCGGACGACGAACTGGATGCCGCGCGCGACCTCCGTCCCGGCGTACCGCACGTGCGCGAGGTCGCCCGTCGGCGCGAGATCGAACTCCCACGCCCCGGCCGCCAGGCGCGTGGGCACCGTCTCGGTCTGCGTCATGCGTCCCGCTCCCCCTTCCGCGTTCAGTCGTTGACGATCTCGTCGACGCTGGCGGCGATCATCTCTTCGTCGAACACGCGCTTCCAGTCGTCCTTGAACAGGATGTCCTTCGCCGTGGCGATGGCCTTGAGGGCTCCGTCCGAGAACGGCGAGCCGATCTCGCCGAAGACGATGGCCAGCTCGACATTGACGTGACCGAGGATGAACGCACGCGCGGCCTCCGCGGGCACACCACGGCGGACGGCTTCGTCCATGGCCTCCTTGATGATCGTGACGCACGTGGCCGCGGTCGTCTCGGCGAGCACGGGCTCGAGAAGCACCATGTTCTCCACGGTGATGCGATGCGCGGTCAGGACGGGGGCGAAGAAGGCCCGCACCACGTCCTCGGCGCGGGCGTAGTCGGCCTCGTCGCCCGAGATGAGCGCGATGACGACGTCCTGCCGCGCAGCGACCCCGCCGAAGTAGTCGGTCTGCGCGACCGGGTCGGTCTCGGAATTGTTGAAGACCGACGGATGGCAGGGGTGGCAGGCGACGAAGCTGACGTCGTCGCGCGCGGGCAGATGCCCGGCGTAGGGTGCGGCGGCGTCGAGGACGATGAGCGTCGCCCCGGCCTTCATGAGCGGCACGGCCTGCTCGGCGACGACGCCGATGCGGTTGTCCGGCACGGCGAGGATCACCACGTCGGCGACCGAGACGGCATCCGAGAG
This sequence comes from Microbacterium sp., assembly GCA_029239635.1. Taxonomy (GTDB): domain Bacteria; phylum Actinomycetota; class Actinomycetes; order Actinomycetales; family Microbacteriaceae; genus Microbacterium. The sequence goes on from JARBUN010000017.1 coordinate 33,684, forward strand.
GCTCGTCGGTGTCGCGCCGCGCTCGGCCAGTCGGGCGATGCCGGCCTCGCTCGGCTCGACGAAGAGGAGGTCGTAGTCGGTCGTGAGGAGGTTGTCGGTGAGCCGAGAGCCCATCTTCCCTCCGGCGCCGACGAGGGCGATCGTGGTCATTTCTTCCCTTTCTGGTTGTTCGTTCCCGTCACCGCGGAGAGTCCGCGACGAGGGCGTCGGCGCCCAGCTCGGCGAGCCGGACGAAGTAATCGGGCGCTCCCACACCGCCGCCCTTGAGGCACACCTCGAGCCCGTCGATACGCGGGTCGTCGCTGAGGGCCCGGCACAGGGGCGCTCCGGGTGCGAGCCGTCGGAGAACGCGGAGGGCCCGGATGCCGAGCCCCCTCGCCACGTGACCGGAGGTGTCGCCGCCCGCGACGACGAGGCGTGACACGGCGGCGAGGTCGAGCGTGCGACGGGTGATGTCCGCGAGCGCGAGGGAGAGCTCTCCACCCGAGACGGGTCGGGCACCGGGGACGGGGGGCGGGGCGAAGACGAGGACACGCTCCGCCTCCGCCAGGGCACGCGCGGCGCGCTCGGCCACCGCGGACCGCGCTGCGTCGCCTCCGCTCGCGTCGGTGACGGCGACGGGGTCGAGGTCGACGAGGGTGAAGCCCGCGGCGAGCGCGTGCTCGGCCTGCCGCTGGGTGGCCGGGGCGCGCGAGCCCGAGACCACCAGGGTCGGACCCGGTGCACGGACGGCGGCTTCCGGAGCGCGGCCCCGCCGCTCCCACGCCGCGCCGAGGGCGTACTCCACACCCGACGAGCCGACGACCGCCACGGTCTCGCCCGCCTCGACGGAGCGGCTGAGGAGACGGTGCAGGGCGAGCCCCACCTGTCGCTGCGTGGCGGCGCCGTCGACATCGAAGAGCACGATCCCGTCGTGGTGATGAAGCGATGCATCGACGCGGGACGCGACCTCGTCATCCGCCCCGTCGAGCGCGGCGACGTCGACGAGCGCGGTCGGCAGGGCCGTCTGCGCGGAAAGGTGCACGCGCAGGTCGGCCTCGGTCATGGGCGTGATGGGGTGCACCGTCATCGCGGGATGCCGATCGAGCCGGTAGACGTCGCCGTCGAAGGTCGCGAAGAGCGTCCCGAACGCCGTCCACCGTCCCAGCTGAGGGACGCCGACGACCAGCGGTACCGCCATCTCTCCACCGCCGACCGCCGCGCGCAGGATCTCCGTCGCGCGACCGATGCTGCCGATACGGGGTGAGGAATCGAACGTCGAGCACATCTTGTAGTGCAGCAGCGGTGCGCCGAGACGCGCGAGGGCGTCCAGGACCGGGGGGAGCTCGGCATCCATCTCCTCCGGCGACATCGTCCGGCCCACGCCGGCCACGCCCACCGCACGGACATCGCCGTGTGCGGCGATCTCCTCGGGGGTCGGCGGCTCGAGGAACAGCAGCGTCGCGAGCCCCATATCCTCCAGGGTCTCCATGACGTCGGTGGATCCTGTGAAGTCGTCGCCGTAGAAGGTGACGACGAGCCCCTCGGCGGGAGGGTGCGGCGCGGTCATGCGTCGGTCCTCTCCGACATGACGACCCGGCGCGTGAGCTTCTCGAGTCGGCCGGTGCGCAGGGCGTCGATGAAGACCGCGAGGAGGATGATGCACGCCTGGATCATGGGCGTGACGTACAGGTCGACCTGCAGGAACTGCAGGCCCGTCTGAATGAGCTGGATGAGCAGAGCACCGACGACGGTCCCGGGGAACACCGACCCGCGTCCTCCGAACAGACTCGTCCCGCCCAGCACGGCCGCCGCGATCGCGTCGAACTCGTCGCCCGAGCCGAAGCCCGGGGCAGCCGTCCGCAGCTGCGTCATCGCGACGAAGGCCGCGAGTCCGGTCAGCGCACCGGCGACGACGTAGACGGTGAAGAGCACGCGACGAACCGGGATGCCGGCCCGCTCGGCCGCCGCGCGATCCTCGCCTGTGGCGAGGAGCTGACGACCGAACGGCGTCCGCGTGACCACCAGGTGGGCGATGAGGACCACGAGCGCGAAGATCCACACCGGAAGCGGGATACCGAGGATCGGCTCCGAGCCGAGTCGGGTGATCACGTCGGGGTAGTTGACCTCCCTCGACTGCGACAGGCCGAGGCCCGCACCACGGAACACGGTGAGCATCGCCAGCGTGACGATGAACGGCACCAGCCGAAGGAAGGAGATCGCGAAACCGTTGACCGCGCCGAGGACCACGCCGACCCCGACCGCGAGGAGCGGGACGACGAAGACGGGCAGGGCGGCGGCGTTGATGACCTGGCCGACGATGACAGCGGTGAGATACAGCATCGAGCCCACCGAGAGGTCGATACCGGCCGTCATGAGAACGAGCGTCATGCCGACCGCGACGATTCCGATGTACGCGGTGCTGCGCGCGACGTTCGCGAGCGTCTGCAGGTCGAAGAAGCGCGGATCCAGGAGCGAGAAGACGACGAACACCACCACGAGGAGGATGATCGGCACGTTGGCCAGGGCGAGCTGGCGCAGTCTCTGGGTCATCGCGTGATCTCCTCGTCGAGGGGGGCGGGCACGGCGGGGCCGGGGTCGGCCGGGAGCGGGACCTCGGCGGCCGTCTCCCCGAACGCGGCGCCCAGGATGCGGCGCGCGTCGAAGTCCTGACGGGTGAACGAGCCGACCAGGCGACCCATGCGCATCACGAGGATGCGGTCGCAGATGCCGATGAGCTCGGGCAGCTCGGACGAGATGACGAGCACCGCGGTTCCGGCGTCGGCCAGCTCGAGGGTCGTGCGGTAGACCTCGTACTGGGCGCCCACGTCGACACCTCGCGTGGGCTCATCGAGGATGAACACGCGCGGCCTGGTCAGCAACCACTTCGCGATCACGACCTTCTGCTGGTTCCCGCCCGAGAGCGAGCGCACGGGTGCGCGGTCGAGGTCGGCGGACTTCAGGCGCAGGCCGTCGGTGACCTCGGCGACGTCGCGAGAGAGAGCGCGGCGTCGCACGGGCCCCAGCACTCCCCCGGCCCATCGTGTCAGCGACGGCAGAGCCGCGTTGGTGAGCACCGGCGAGTCCATGAGCAGCCCCTCGCCGCGCCGGTCCTCGGTCACGAAGGCCAGGCCGCGGGCGATGCGCCCCCGGGTCGAGTGCCCGGACAGGTCGTCACCGTCGACCCGTACGGTGCCGTGGTCGGCGGGGTCCAGTCCGTAGATCATGCGTGCCAGCTCGGTCCGCCCGGCGCCCATCAGGCCGAACAGTCCCACGACCTCGCCCTCGTGGACGGTGAGGTCGATGGCATCCACGACGCCCTTCGCCGAGAGGTCGCCGACCTCGAGGACGGGCGTGTCCGTCGCCGCTCCCCCGCGCCGGGGGAACCGATCGTCGAGGGTGCGGCCGACCATGAGCGTGATGACCTCGCTCACGGGGAGCTCGGCCTGCGGGCGCACGTCGACGAGCGCCCCGTCGCGCATGATGGCGATGCGGTCCGACAACCGCTCGATGTCCTCGAGGATGTGCGAGACGTAGATGATCGAGGTCCCGGCCGCGGTGAGCGATCCGATGAGCTCGAACAGACGCGCGGTCTCGCGCGAGGTGAGCGAGGTCGTGGGCTCGTCGAGGATGACCAGCTTCGGCGACCCCGCCGCGGCCTTCGCGATCTCGAGCATCTGACGCTGGCCGGGGCTCAGATCCTCGACGAGGGTGGATGCCGAGAACGGCAGGTCCATGAGCGCGAGGGCTTCCTCGGCCCGGGCGCGAGCCGCGCGACGATCGGTGAAGACGCCGAGCCGGCGCGGCGAGTCGGTGAGGAACATGTTGTCGGCCACGGTGAGCGGGGCGAACAGGTTGAGTTCCTGGTGCACGTGGGCGATGCCCGCGCGGCGCGCCTCGGCCGGACTGTGCGGCTCGTATAGGACGTCATCGACGAAGAGCCTCCCCTCGTCGGGGCGGAGGACGCCGCCGACGATGTTCATGAGCGTGCTCTTGCCGGCACCGTTCTCGCCGACGAGTCCGAGGACCTCGCCCGGAGCGATCTCCAGCGAGATGCCCTTGTTCACGGGCACGCCGTAGAAGCTGTGCGACACCCCGTCGATGCGTAGGCGGGACGCGGTCATCGGGCACCGCCCAGAAGCCGGGTCCGGGCCACGTCGAGGAGGGCGGCCGCCACGATGACGAGCCCCTTCACGATGAAGACGACCGTGAACGGCAGGTTCAGCAGGTTCAGGCTGTTGGAGAGGACGACGAAGAACAGCGCCCCCAGGGCGGCTCCGAGGACCGATCCCTTCCCGCCGAACAGCGACACCCCGCCGATCACGGCCGCTCCGATGACGTCGAGGAGGAGGTCGTCCGCGAGAGTCGGACGTCCGGCCTCCAGCCGCGCGGAGTAGAGCAGACCGCCGACCGTGGCGAACACGCCGGAGAGCGCGTAGGCCGTGACGACGACGCGCTTGTACGGCACGCCCGAGATGATGGCCGCGTCCCGGTTGGTCCCGGCGGCGTAGAGCCATCCGCCGAAGGGCGTGCGCCCCAGGAGGTAGTGCGCCGCGATCCCCAGCGCGACGGCGATGAGGGCGGGCACCGTCAGGGCACCCCAGAGCGAGGCCTGGCCGATCGCGACGTAGTCGTCGGGGAGGTTCGCGACGTTCTCGCTGCGGGTGAGCCACACGGCCACCGCGCTGAACAGCAGCATCGTGGCGAGGGTCACCATGAACGGCGGCATCCGGAGTCGGGCGATGGCCAGCCCGTTCAGCGACCCGAGCAGCGCCCCGATGACCACGACGATGAGAAGGGCGAACAGGATGCCGGGCCACCCGCCGCCGAGCGGTCCTCCGTCCGGGCCGATCACCGTGTTCCACAGCACCGAGTTCTGGAACAGCGTGGGCTCGAGCGCCCGCGACACCAGCAGCGCGCCCACCGTGTTGGTGAGATTGATGACGGCCGTCTGCGCGAGATCGATCCCGGCCAGCACGAGGACGAACGTCTGCCCGATCACGATGATCGCCAGGGGCCAGAAGTTGGACAGGACGTTGATCATGTTGCGCTCGGACAACAGGCCTCGAGCGAAGGGCGCCATCGCGAGGATGAAGACGACGATGAGGATCGCGACGAAGCCTTCGCCGGCGAGGAGCCGACGAAGGAGCGCCCGAGATCGTGGCGGCGGCGCCTGGCCGCTCGACGACGGGGTCGTCGAGGCGGCCGGGGTGGGGGTGGTGGTCGACACGAGCGGGCGCTCCTTCCTGGTCGGTGGCGGGGTCAGCTGGCGGGCGGGGTGATGACGCAGCCCCACATGTCCTGGGAGCGGTCGGCGAAGTTGCTCGCGGTGAGGGCGAATCCGGGGTCGACGATCGTCTCGTCGGGATCGGTCTCGCCCTTCTCGATCGCCGCGCCCAGGGCGCTCAGCATCGCGGAGGCCTCCGAGAACAGGTCCTGAACGCCCGTCGCGTCGACGTAGCCCGACTCGATCAGGCCGCACGCGCGGTTGTCGCCGTCGAGACCGCCCATGATGACGTGTCCCTCCTGGCCCACCGGCTTCCACTTGCCGAGCGGCTCGAGCACCGCCTGGATCTGCGGGAACAGGAAATCGCTCGAGGTGAAGAGGACGTCGACGTTCGGGTTCGCCTGCAGGGCTGCCTGCAGGTTGGACTGTCCGGTGGCGGCATCCCAGTTGGTCTGCACCTCGATCGGGGCGAGGAACAGGTCGGGGTTGGCCTCGATGACGTCCATGAACCCGTTGCGCCGCTGGACGGCGTTCTGGTCGCTGAGGTTTCCGACCATCACGAGCGGCTGCACCTTGCGTCCGAGTTTCGCGGCTTCATCGGCGAGGTACTGGACGGTCTGGGCGGCGACGTCGCGGTTGTCGGCGACCGAGATGATCGCCGCGCCGTCCTCGGATGCCGGCGGACGGTTGAAGATCCCGATCGGGATGTCGGCGTCGTTCGCTTCCTTGATGATGGTGTTCGCGCTGGAGCCGTCTTCCGGGATGACGATGATGCCGTCGACACCCTGCGTGATGCAGTCGCGCACCTGCTCGAGCTGACGGTTGGGGTCCTCGTTCGAGTTGTGCTCGATGACGGTGGCGTTGGCCGCGGCGAGCGAGTCGCCGATGGATGTGATCCCGGCGGCCCAGAACTCCGTCTCGCTGCCCGAGAAGCCGAAGCAGATGCGCTTGCCGCTGAGGTCGGAGCCGACCTCGACGCTGATGTCCTGCTCGGCGGCGGCGGAGCTGCCGCCGGCACCTCCGCCGGTGGTGCCGCATGCGGTGAGAGCACCGACGAGGGCGAGCGCTGCCGTGGCAGCACCCAGTGCACGATAACGGATCACGAGGCCTCCTTGACTCGGAATGCGGCAAACCAAAAGCGCCGCTGGTTCTGTCGAAACGTAGCGTTGGTTCCCGTCGATGGCAAGTTTTACCGACGATATGGCCATCGTGGAACTTGGTATACCAAAAACACTGCTACCGTTTGGCTCGGCCATCATCGATGATGGAGGGAAAGCGAAAGCGAGAGTCATGAGCGACTTCGGACCCCTGACACGCCAACCGTCCCTGGCGACGCGCGTGTCGGACGAGCTGCTGGAAGCGATCGCCTCCGGGCGATTCCGCGCGGGCGAACGGCTGCCCAGTGAGCGCGAGATGAGCGAACGCTTCGGGGTCTCGCGAACGGTCGTCCGTGAGGCGATCCGCACCCTCTACGCCAAGGGGGTTCTCGAGGTCTCAGAGGGCCGGGGCACCCAGATCGCGACCGTCTCGGCGAGCCGTGTCACCGAGGCCCTCGAGGTGTACCTGCGCGGTGCGCAGTCTCAGGACCTCCTCCACCCCGAGCACATCGCCGAGGTCCGCGAGACGTTGGAGACCCGCCTCGTGGAACTGGCGTGCGTCCGCGCGACCGACGACGACCTCGCCGCCATCTCGGCTGCCCACGAACGGATGGCGGCCGCCCGCGACGCCCAGACGGCGGCGGTCCACGACGCCGAGTTCCATCGGCTGCTCGCGCGCTCCACCCACAACGCCCTCATGCTCACGCTCATCGAGTCGATCAACTCCACGATGAAGGGCATCCGCTCGACGAGCCTGTCCACCGAGGGACGCCTGCCGATCGCGCTCGCCGAGCACGCCGCCATCCTCGACGCGGTCCGCACGCGCGATCCCGAAGCAGCGCGACGGGCGATGCGCCACCACCTCGACGGCTCCGAGCGCTACTACGACGCCGCGACCGAGGCATCCTCGTGACCGGTCGCCTCGACGGCAAAATCGCCCTCGTCACCGGCGCCGCCTCCGGGATCGGCCTCGCGACCGCTCAACGCTTCGCGCGCGAGGGCGCCCACGTCTTCGGTCTCGACCGCGACGGCGACCGGCTCTCCGCGGCGCTCGAGGGAACCGGGCACGCGCTCGTCGCCGACATCACCGATGAGGACTCCGTCGCCACCGCGTACCGGCAGGTACACGATGCCCATGGCCGTCTCGATGTCGTCGTCGCCAACGCCGGCGTGCAGCTCTTCGGCGCCGACGCGCCCATCGCCGAGCTCGACCTCGACGTCTGGCGCCGAACCGTCGACATCAACCTGACCGGCACCTTCCTGACCGTCAAGCACGCCGTGCGAGCCATGCTGCCCACCGGCGGGGCCATCCTCGTCACCGGGAGTCCCACCGCCCTGACCGGTGAGGGAGCGCCGTACACGGCCTACTCCACGACGAAAGCCGGCGGCATGGGACTCGTGCGGACCGTTGCCGCGGCCTACGCTTCGGTCGGCATCCGCGTGAACAGCGTCGTGCCCGGGTTCACCACGACTCCCCTGGTCTCGGCGTTGGCCGATGACGCCACCTCTCGCGCGGACATCGTCTCGCGCGTGCCGCTCGGTCGCGCCGGAACCCCCGACGACGTGGCCGGGATGATGGTGTACCTCGCCTCCGACGAAGCGTCGTTCACCACCGGGAGCACGTACTTCGTCGACGGCGGCATGACCACGCTCTGACGGACAACCGGCCGTGTGGTGCCCCCGACAGGATTCGAACCTGCGACGCCCGCGTTAGGAGTGCGGCGCTCTATCCCCTGAGCTACGGAGGCGGGATGCCACCAGCCTACCGCCGTGACAGGGGGTCGCCCGAGAGCAGCCGGGACGGGAGCCCCGCGTCCCAGCGGCCCGGCTCCGCCAGGCGTGCTTCGCGCACCTCGACGCCGTCCGGACCGATGCGCGCGGCGCAGACGAGCAGGGACTCGAGCACGAGACCGTCGTGGGCATCCCGGCGCAGGACCGACGATCCGGGGTCGTGCGTCGCCCGCTCGACGACGTTCATCCACGGCGCCCACCACGCGGATTCCGGTCGGATTCCCGCGTGCCGGAACTCCTCGAGCCAGCGCGCGATCCGCGGGGTCCCCGGGTCGTCCACGGCGTGGTGCGCGACCATGTGCGTGCCGGGACTCAGCCGTGTGCGTCGGGACGCACGACCGTCCCACTCGACGAGGTGGGCACCGGTGGCATCCACGTCGACGAGGTTGAAACCGCGCGTCGGAGGATGATCCGGGATGCCATCACCCAGCGCATCGAGGGCGATCGCGCCGCGGCTGACGACCTCGTCATCCCCGCGGGTCGAGAGATCCTCACGGTTGAGAAGCACGGCGAGACGCCGCCGGTCGGGGTCGACGGCCAGCCACGCGCCACCCGCGCGGTCGTCGCGCACACCGAGAACCCCGGTACGTTCCGGCCACCACGGCCCGAGCCCGCGCCACGGCCGATCACGGTCTTCGTCGCGGACCGCCAGCAGGTGCACGGGGTCGCCCGGCGAGGCGGGGACATCGATGACGACGGTGCACACCCGCTCCACGCTACCCGCGCGTGAGGACAGGGGATGCGATGAGCACAGGGCTCACGACGCTGAACCGGCCTGTTCTCGTCGCATCCCCTGTTCTCGTGATGCCCTCCCCACGACCCGGCCTCCCAGCGCCCGACCGCACCCGCACTGCGGCCGCGCCCGAATCCCCACCCGCCCGCTCCTCCACCCGTCCCGCGCACCCGGCCCGTGCACCTGGAAGACTGGGGCGATGTTCATCGTCGTCGGGGTCACCGGGGGAATCGCCGCGTACAAGACCGTCGGGCTGGTCCGCCTGCTCGTGAAGGCCGGGCACGACGTGCATGTCATCCCGACCGATGACGCTCTGCGCTTCGTCGGGTCGCCCACGTGGGAGGCGATCAGCCGCAACCCCGTCACCACCTCGGTGCACGACGACGTCGCCCGCGTCCGCCACGTCGCTCTCGGGCAGTCGGCCGACCTCGTGATCATCGCTCCCGCGACGGCGAACACCCTCGCGGCGATGACCGCGGGCCTGGCCCCCGATCTTCTCGGCACGACCCTCCTCGCCACGACCGCACCGGTGGTGGTCGCCCCGGCGATGCACACCGAGATGTGGCGGCACCCGGCGACGGCCCACAACATGCAGGTGCTGCGCTCGCGCGGCGTGCATGTCGTCGGACCCGCCGACGGCGCGCTCACCGGCGGAGACTCCGGCCCCGGACGCATGTCCGAGCCCGAGGACATCGTCGCCTTCGCGCTCGCCCTCGTCGAGCGTCGCCGCGATCTCGACGGCGTGTCGGTGGTCGTGAGCGCCGGCGGAACACGCGAACCGATCGACCCCGTCCGCTTCCTCGGCAACCGGTCGAGCGGGCGACAGGGCGTCGCGATCGCCCGGGCCGCTGCCGATCGCGGCGCGCGGGTCACGCTCGTCGCCGCGCACCTCGACGCCGACGTCGTCCCGGATCCCCGCGTCGAGGTCATCGCGGTCGCGACCGCCGAAGAGCTCGGCAGGGCGATGGATGCCACGGCCCCCGACGCCGACGTCATCGTGATGGCCGCTGCGGTCGCCGACTACTCCGTGGCGTCGGTGTCGGAGCACAAGCTCCGCAAGCAGGACGCCCCCGGAGGACTCAGCCTCGAGCTGGTCGAGAACCGCGACATCGTGGCGGGCCTCGTCGCCGCCCGACGCGAGGGGCAGACGATCGTCGCCTTCGCCGCCGAGACCGTCCGCGACGACGACGAACTCCTCGAGCGCGCCCGCGCCAAAGCCGCGCGCAAGGGCGTGGACCTGCTGGCGGCGAATGCCGTGGGGTGGACGCGCGGGTTCGAGTCGCTCGACAACGAGCTGGTGATCGTCGGGCGCGACGGCGACGTCGTGGCGACGGCATCCGGATCGAAGGACGACACGGCGCACGCCCTGCTCGACGCGGTGCTCACCGCCCGGGGGCGATGAGCACCGCGTCGCACCCGGGTCAGTAGCCGTAGTAGTAGTACATGTACTGCTGGAACAGGGCGAAGAAGTCCCGCATGAGGACGGTCGCCCAGATCGCCGTGGCGATGATCGCGACGGCCGAGACGCCGATGAACCCCCAGATCGGGCCGAGGCCCTTGCCGGTCTGTCGGCGCAGGACGATCCCGCGTCCGATGACGTACACACCCGCCGTCACGACGAAGACGAAGAACGCCCACGCCCAGTGGAACGGCTTCTGGATGCCGCGCGTCCGCAGCTGACGCCAGTCGAGGAACGCGAAGAGGACGCTGAGTCCGCCGAGCACGAGGGAGACGAGGCTCATCCCCACCGAGACGAAGGTCGTCTGCAGCGAGAAGTTCACCACCGACGACGGGTCCCCTCCCTCGCCGGAGAGCAAGGCGGCGGTGAGGCTCTGCTCGAGCAGCGAGCGCCAGTCGAACATGAACAGCACCAGCAGCTGCACGATCGGCAGGGCGACGATCAGCCACACCCACACCGTGTCCGTGGGGACACCGTGGTTCACGGGGGCCGCGGCCGGGGTTCCCGCCGCGGTGTACCCCGAAGCGCCGCCGGCGTAGCCTGCGGCGGGTGCCGTGGCGAGGCCCGCGGTGCTGCCGCCGTAGCCCGGAGCGGGTGTACCGGCGTAGCCCGGGGCCGGTGCGCCGGCGTAGCCCGGGGCCGGTGCGCCGGCGTAGCCCGCGGCGGGTGCACCGGCGTAGCCGGGGGTGCTGCCGCCGTGGCCCGGGGCCGGGGCGCCGGTGTAGCCCGGGGAGGTCGAGTAAGCGGGGTACCCGGGCGGGGTGGCGGGTGCGCTCGGATGCGCGGGGGCCGACACGGGAGCCGGAACCGCGGCGGGCGCCGGGGCCGCAACGGGGGCCGAGGCCTCGGCGGGCGGCGGTGCCGCGGCGGGCGTGGATGCCTCCGCGGGAGCAGGCGTCTCCGCCGGAGCCGGAACCGCAGCGGGTGCCGATGCTTCCGTAGGAGCCGACGCCTCAGCGGAAGCCGGCGCCTCAACGGAAGCCGACGCCGGCGCCTCAGCCGGACCCGACGCCTCAGCCGGACCCGACGCCTCAGCAGAAGCCGACGCCTCAGCAGAAGCCGGCGCCTCATCCGAAGCCTCGGCATGATCAGCATCCCGTGGCTCTTCACCGGCCGGTCGCACCTCGTCGGTCCACGCGACGCCGTCCCAGCGGCGCGTGCCTCCGCTCCCCGCGGGATCGGGATACCAACCGTCGGGCGGAGTGGGCGTGTCGGTCATGGTCGTCCCCTCGTGCGGTTCATGCGAGTTCCCCGAGTCTAGTGAGCGGGCTCGCGGTCATCGGAAATCCCGAGACGCGTGAGCGACTCCCACACGCAGATCGGTGAACCCGTCGGCGACGACGTTCGTCACTCCCTCGACCGAGCGTTCGAGCATCCCCCGCACGATGAGCGCCGGGGATTCGCGCGCGACGCGACGGTACCGATTCCACACCCCCACCGAGCAGATGATGTTCATGAGTCCGTGCTCGTCTTCGAGGTTGAGGAAGGTGATTCCGGATGCCGTCGCCGGACGCTGACGGTGGGTGACCAGCCCCGCCACCTCGATGCGCCGATCGGTTTCCGCGGTCTGCAGTTCGCGGGAGGTGAGGACCCCGCGCGCATCGAGCGCCGACCGGAAGTGCGTGAGGGGATGGTCGTCGGTGGACAGTCCCGTCGCCCAGAGATCGGAGGCGAGCAGCTCGTAGCTCGTCGGGTCGGTGAACAGCGGAGGCTGCACCGCCACCAGCGAGTCGGGCAGGAACTCGGGCCGGTCCAGGGCCGCAGAACCCGAGAGCCAGATCGCCTCCCGCCGGGAATGACCGAGGCTCTCGAACGCCCCCGCGGTCGCGAGCGCCTCGAGTTGCGCGGTGATGAGTCCCGTCCGCCGCACGAGATCGCGCATGTCGCGGTACGCACCGCCCCGCTCCCGCTCGGCGACGATGCGCTCGGCCACGTTCGCGCCGATCCCCGTGACCCCCGCGAGCCCCAACCGCACCGCGAAGGCCCCGTCCCGCCGGTGCGCGGCGGTCTCGTCGGGGGCGGACCGATCGAACTCCCCCGTCGGCGGCTGATGCGCCTCGGCGCACGCGTCGAGGCCGGTGGGACCGTGCTCCCCCGCCTCGTCGAGGGGTTCCATCCCCGCCTCCACTCCCGAGCGCAGCAGGTCGGGGCGGCGCACGCGCACCCCGTGTCGGCGGGCGTCGGCGGTCAGCGTGGCGGGGGAATAGAAGCCCATCGGTTGCGCCCGCAGGAGTCCCGCGAGAAACGCCGCGGGATAGTGCAGCTTGATCCAGGAGCTGGCGTACACGAGCAGCGCGAACGAGAGCGAGTGCGATTCGGCGAACCCGAAGTTCGCGAACGCCTGGATCTTCGCGTACAGCTCGTCGGCGACCTGGCCGACCAGGCCGTTCTCGGCCATGCCCTCGTACAGCTTCTCGCGCAGAGAGTCGATGCGTTCGAGCCCGCGCTTCGACCCCATGGCGCGCCGCAGCAGATCCGCGTCTTCGGCGGAGCAGTTGCCCACGGCGACGGCCATCTGCATGAGCTGCTCCTGGAACACCGGCACCCCCATCGTGCGCTCCAGCACCGGCTTCAGCTTGGGGTGCACGTAGGTGATCTTCTCCTGCCCGAGCTTGCGCCGGACGAACGGATGCACCGCCCCGCCCTGGATGGGACCGGGCCGGATCAGCGCGATCTGCACGACCAGGTCGTAGAACTTCCGCGGCTGAAGTCGCGGCAGCAGCCCCATCTGCGCCCGCGACTCCACCTGGAAGACCCCGATCGAGTCGGCCCTGCAGAGCATGTCGTAGACGGCCTTCTCTTCCTTCGGCAGCGTCGAGAGCTCCCACGCCTCGCCCGTGGCATCCCGGATCAGGTCGAAGCAATACTGCAGCGCCGCGAGCATGCCGAGTCCCAGCAGGTCGAACTTGACCAGCCCCATCCACGCGGCGTCGTCTTTGTCCCACTGGATCACCGTGCGGTTCTCCATGCGCGCGTGCTCGATCGGCACGACCTCGCCCACCGGGCGGTCGGTGAGCACCATGCCGCCCGAATGGATGCCGAGATGCCGCGGCGCCTTCAACAGCTCGGATGCGAACTCGATCACCTGGTCGGGGATGTCGTGATCGGCTCCGGTCTCGAGCGTCGCGCCCCACCGCTCGACCTGTTTCGACCACGCGTCCTGTTGACCGGGCGAATGTCCGAGCGCCCGGGCCATGTCGCGTACCGCGTTCTTCGGGCGGTACTGGATGACGTTCGCCACCTGCGCCGCGCGCTCGCGCCCGTAGGTCTCGTACACCCACTGGATGATCTCTTCGCGCCGATCCGAGTCGAAATCGACGTCGATGTCGGGCTCCTCGTCGCGCAGACTCGACAGGAAGCGCTCGAACGGCAGCTTGTAGAAGATCGAGTCGACCGCGGTGATGTCGAGCAGGAAGCAGACCGCGCTGTTGGCGGCCGATCCGCGCCCCTGACACAGGATGCCGCGGCGTCGGGCCTCGGCGACGATGCCGTAGACGATGAGGAAGTATCCCGGGAAGTCCTTCATCTCGATGACCCCGAGCTCGCGCTCGATGCGGTCACGATCGTCGGCGGAGAGGTTCGGATACTTGCGCGGCACGGCCTCCCACACGAGGTGCCGCAACCACGACATGGGCGTATGCCCCTCGGGCACGTCCTGCTTCGGCAGCGCGGGCTTCGCCCGACGCAAGGGGAAGGCGATCTCGTCGGCGAGCGTCACGGTGCGCGCGATCGCGCCCGGGTACCGGGCGAACCGGGCGGCCATCTCGGCCCCCGAGCGCAGATGCGCACCGGCATGGGCGGGAAGCCACCCGTCGAGCTCGTCGAGACCGCGGTTCGCCCGCACGGCGGCGACGGCGGCAGCGAGCAGCTCCTTCTGCGGGACGGCGTAGTGCACGTTGTTGGTCGCGAGGATCGGCAGTCCGCGCTCCGCGGCGAGCCCCGCCAGGACGTCGTTGTGGCGCGAATCCAAAGGGTTGCCCTGGTCCATCAGCTCGACGAACACGGCCTCGACCCCGAAAAGGTCGACGAGCGCGTCGAGTTCGCGGGCGGCCGCCGCCGGCCCCTCGGATGCCAGAGCCTGTCGCACGGCCCCCTTCCGGCATCCGGTGAGCACCGCCCACTGCGGATCCCCGGGGCCACCGGAACGCTCCGACAGCTCGGCGAGGTCGTACACCGGACGCCCCTTCTCGGCTCCGGTGAGCTGCGCGTGGGTGATCGCCGCGGCGAGACGGTGATACCCCTCCTCCCCCCGGGCGAGCACGAGCAGGTGGGAGCCGGCGGGATCGGCCTCCCCTTTCTGAGGCGCGGGCAGCCCGAGCGAGAGCTCCGCTCCGAACACGGTCCGCACCGCCCGAGCCTCGGCCGCCTCGGCGAAACGCACGATCCCGTAGAACCCGTCGTGGTCTGTGACCGCGAGCGCGTGCAGCCCCAGACGCTCGGCCTCCTCGACGAGCTCCTCGCTCGATCGACGGGGGGACGTACGCTCCGCGCTTGTGGGACCATGCCGGGCTGTCGCCGCCGTCGCCGTTCGGCGGGGCACCGGTCGGGCGCCGCGCATCGCTGAGCAGGCGCTCGAGCTCCGACCACTTCACCGGAGGGTTGGCCCACCCCATCAGGGCACCCCCGCCCCGGCAGGAGAAGCCCCGACGGGAGAAGCGCCGGCAGAAAGAGCCCCGGCAGGAAGAGCCCCGGCAGAAGAAACCCCGGCGCGCGCGCCCACGGCATCCGGCTCAGTCATAGCGCCCCTCCGCCCGCCACTCGCCCTCTTCGACCACCAGCAGCCAGGCCCGGCGTCGGCGCAACGGATCCCAGCCCCGTTCGCTGATGGGCCAGGGACCCGCCCACTCCCGGATGCGGCTGCGTCGCTCCCCCGTCACCAGCACCGCGGGCGGAGCGCTCAGCACGTCGCGCTCCCCCACGGTGACCGATGCCCCCGCGATGTCGGTGACCTCGACCACCCGCGGTTCGGGGTAGACGGTCGCCGGCAGCGGGTCCGGCAGGCTCCCCGGCCACGGGCGGGCACGATCTTTCGCCGTCACCGCCCGGTCCCCCCACGGAACGAGCACCTGACGCTCGGCGAGCCACCGGCCTCCGCCGATCGTCGGCGTGACCACCCCCCGGTGACCGAGCATGGCCTGCACACGAGAAAGCGCATGATGCACCCGCTCGTCGGGACCGGCACCGAAGAGTCCCTTGCTGTGGTGCGCGGCGTCGTCGACGGCCTCGGGCTCGATGTGCACCCCGGCCACCCCGCTGCCGAAGATGCCCTGCCCGTCCTCGGCGAGCTGCCAGCGCACACGGTCGACGACAGCGGCCGCATCGAACGACCCGGGGTGCAACCACACACGTTCGCTGCGTTCGCCGCGCTCGCCCGAGAGGACGACGCGAAGTTCTGTGCAGACCAGGTTCTGGGCGCCGAGATGGGAGATGAACTCCTCGGCCGCCACGCGCACGCCGAACGCGACCTGGTCGGCGAGGTCGAGTGGGGGTTCGAAGGCCACGTCGCGGTGCAGTTCCGGTGGCGGAGTGCGCGGTTCGACCGGTTGGGAGTCGCGTCCTCCGGACAGGGCGTGGAGCCGCACCCCGCGCGGACCGAACCTCTCCTGCACCCGCTCGACGGGCATCTCGGCGAAAGCTCCGAGGGTGTGGACGCCGAGGCGAGCGAGCAGACTCGCCATCTCTTCGTCGTCGAGGGCCGCCACCGACAGCGGGGCGAGGAAGGGCGCTGCCGCACCGGGCGGCACCACCCGCACGGGCTCCTCGGAGGACGCGGCACGGGCTGCGAGACCGGCGGTGAAGATCCCGTCGGCGACGCTCGCGCGGACCCCGAAGAAGCCCTCGGCGGCGAGGAGGTCGACGAGAGTGCGCGCAGCCTCGGTCTCGCCGCCGTAATACCGGGCGGGCCCGCGAGCCCGCAGAGCGCAGAGGCCCGGGCGGAGGACCTGCACCCCCGGCGCGCGGTCTTCGATGCGCGCGACCACGGGGCCGAAGACCCGCGCGTCGCGAACCGGGTCAGCGGCGATCACCACGAGCGCGGGACAGAGCGCCTGGGCGTCGCGTCGACGTTGCCCCCGCCGCACTCCCTGCGCGCGGGCTGCGGCCGAGCAGGCGACGACGACGTTGTGGGCGAACACCGCGACGGGCGCGTCGTCGCGCGGCGGCGAGGACGCCTCGTGGACGAACGCCGTGATCGGCCAGTCGGGGAACCACAGCACGAGACTGCGCGGGGGCGCCTTCATCAGCCCACCGCCCGCGTGCGGTACGTCTCCTGCGGGCGCGGGACGAGACGTTCGGTCGGGGCGCCGAGCAGCTCGATCGTGCCGTCCGCCGCGGGCAGCAGCATGCGCGCCCGCCGCGCGTTCGGGGAGCGTCGACTGCTCACCGACACCGTCAGCTCGCGGCCGGCGAGGTATCCGTTCCCCTGCCCCAGACCCGTCCACCGCGGGTCGGCCACGTCGATGACCGCTTCGGCCTGCGGCCACGACCCCTGCACCAGGAGAACGGTCCCCCGATCGCGCAGACGCGCGGCCAACCGGGTGGCTTCGACTCCCCCACGTGCCGCGTTCGACCCCTGCGGGGGGCGGACCGCGACAACGGGCAACACCTCCGCGATCGTCGCCGTGACCGCCAGCCACCGCGGCCCGGGGTCCGGGATGAAGACGAGACGATCGAGGTCGAGTCCGTACTTCTCGGCGGCCTCCGCGCCCAGCTCGGGCATGCCGATCACTCCGCACCAGGCCCCGTCCTGCGACGGACGCGCCATGAGGGCGAGCAGCAGCGACGCCGACCGAGCGACCGCATAGGCCGAACCCGAGCGCAGCCCTCCACCGGGGAGCAGCGACGTGAACGCGGGATGCGTCGGGAGGATCGGGGCATCCATCCTCCGCCCCTGCATGCGCTCGAGACGGTCTCGCAGCGCATGGATGTCCGGCACCGCCTGCACCTGGTCTCGCACGATCGCCCTCACTCCCACAGGTTAGAACATGTGTTCTACACACTCAATCCCTGTGGTTCGAAGATACGATCTACCTCCGACATCGCCCCGGTGGGGTCTCTCCCGACCCTCAGAGCAGGTCTTCCGTCCTCACGATCCGCGCGAACCCGCCCTGCTGCAGCACCAGGGCGGTGTCGGCCATCAGTTCCGCCGCCGTGCGGCTGACCGTCCCGACCCCCGCGACCTCGCCCGTCAGATCGAAGGTGCGCGTGGCATCCAGCGGGACGGTCACGTCGTACCCGAGATTCCCCGCCATCCGCGCGGTCGTCTCGACGCACATGTTCGTCTGAATGCCGCAGATCACCAGATCCCGGATGCCGCGCTCTTCGAGCCAGGTCTGCAGATGGGGGTCGCCGTAGAACGCCGAGTTGACGCTCTTGCTCACCAGGACGTCGGGCTCGACGGCGGCCACCGCCGTCACGAGCGCGTTCCCCGGCGCCGAGGGGTGCAGCGGCGAGCCTTCCTTCGGGGAGTCGTGACGCACGATCACGATCGGCTCACCCTCGCGACCCCACCTCTCGATCAACGCGGCGACGTTCGCCTCGCAGTCGGGATTGGTCGTGGGACCCCAGAACGCGAGGTCGTCGAAACCCCGCTGCATGTCGATGACGATCAGAGCACGTGTCATGCCCCTATCCCATCACCGACCGCCGACACCGCGACGGCCGGAAACGGACGATCACCGATGCGAGAACGCCATCACGCCGCGAGCGCGAGATACGGCTCCCACCGCGGGTCGCTCTTGTCGACTCCGCGCACCGTCCAGGACGAGCCCCGCGGAGGCGCCGGGATGATCTTGAGCTCCCACGACATCTCCTGCGGCGTGCGATCGCCCTTGACGTTGTTGCACCGCAGGCAGCAGGCCACGAGGTTCTCCCACGTGTCCTTCCCCCCACGCGAACGCGGCAGCACATGGTCGATGGTCGAGGCCGTCTTGCCGCAGTACCCGCAGCGATGCGCGTCGCGACGGAGCACCCCTCGCCGCGTGACCGGTACCTGGCGCGCACCCGGCACCCGGATGTACCGCGTGAGGATGATCACCGCCGGGCGATCGTAGGTTCCTCCCGCCGCCCAGACCGGATCTTCGTCGACGCATTCGACGACGGTGGCCTTCTCGTTCATCACGAGCACGAGCGCTCGTTTGAACGACACGACGGCGAGCGGTTCGTAGCCCGCGTTCAGCACCAGAGTACGCATGAGGTTTCCTCTCGAATGGCCGAGACGGCTTCTCGGATGTTCGACTCGCGACGAGAGGAAGGTACGCAGGCGTATGAAAAAAGGCGCTGTCTAGACAGACAGCGCCTCAGGAGTCACGGTGAGACCGCGGCATCCGGAACATACGATGCCGAAGAACGAGCAGCCCGAGCGCATCCATGGTGCGGATGCGAGGCCTGGCGTTCATCGGCTTTCCCTCCGGTTCTTCCCAACGTCGCTGACAGGCTAACCCAGGATCGACGCACCCGGCTCCGCGAGATCAGGAAACAGGAAACGGCGTGTCGGAGAACAGAAGCCTCCGACACGCCGTGTCGTCGATGAGCGGTCAGCCCGCGTTCTGCTGCAGCCAGGCGTAGGGGTCGACGACCGAGCCGTTGATGTGGACCTCGAAATGCAGGTGGTTGGCGGTCGAGCTTCCCGTCGAACCGACGAGACCGATGAGCTGGCCCGCGGCGACGGTGTCGCCGGCCTGCACCTGACGGCTGCCGTAGGTCATGTGACCGTAGGTCGTCGAGACCTTCTGGCCGTTGATGACGTGCTCGATGACGATACCGACGCCGTAGCCGCCGAAGCTCTCCGACGACGTGCTCACGACACCGGCCGCAGCGGCGAAGATCGGCTGTCCCCCGGGAGCGAGCAGGTCGACACCCTGGTGGTAGCCGGAATCCCAGAGACCGCGTCCGAGCACGTAGCTCGTCAGGGGCCAGCGCACCTCTCCCGAACCGGGAGCGGTCATGTTCAGGTCGATGTTCGACAGCGACGCGCCGGCGTTGGATGCCAGCTGACGGGCGCGCTCCGCGGCGGCGGCGGCAGCGGCTTCCTGATCCTTCTTCTTCTGGATCTCGTCGGCGGTGGTCGCCGAGTAGCTGCTGCGGTCGAGCGTCTCGTTGGCGGCGTCGGACGCGACGACGAGCGACTGGTTGTCGGGGGCCGACATCTCGCCCAGGGTCATGGTGTTCGCGGTGGGGACCGTCGCGGCATAGGCCGGGATGGCGACCGTCGCGACAAGGCCCGCCACCATCGACAGGATCACGGCGCTGCGCAGGGGCTTCGCGCCCCGACGCACCGCGGGCAGCGAGCGTGCGGGCGGAGCGGTCCGGGGAACCGGGGACGCCGCGGGAACGGTGGGTCGAATGGTCCGGCGCGAGGGTCGAGAGACCGCTGCGCGCGCACTCTTGCGGGTCTGCCCCGTCGCGGAGACCTCGGGTCGGTCGTCGACGGGGTCGATGTGTTCAGCCAAATTTCCTCCGGCGCCTCTGCATCCCGGGGGACGCTGGCTCGTCAGCACTCGATTGGGGGCACGATGTGCGGGCTTCACCCTCTGCGGACGACGAGCCGGGGAGGCAAACCGCGAGGGGTCCGACGGCGGGCTTCTCGCCTGTGGACCCTCAGAGGCTACCCGAAGATAACGAACAAGTCACGCAAAGGGCCACGCGGAATCCGCCATATGCGGCGGGGGTGCTCAGGCCTCGTCGACGAGGAAGATGTGCGACGCCACCTCGACGGGCAGTTCGAGGCCCTCGTCGACGCCCTCCATCTGCACCAGGACGTAGCCCTCGTTGAAGCGATAGTCACCCCGCGCCCCGGGCAGAACCCCGGCTGCCTTCAGCTGCTGGAGAAGCTCGGGGTCGACCTGAGCAGGCTCGGCGAGACGGCGGACGGTGCCGGTGACGGGCTTCCCGGCCTCGTTCAGCTTGCGCACGAGACCCACGACACCTTCTTCGAACGTCGAGCTGGCGACGTCGCCGAGCTGGTCGAGCCCGGGAATCGGGTTGCCGTACGGCGACTCGGTGGGGTGCCCCAGCAGCTCGACGAGACGACGCTCCACCTGCTCGCTCATGACGTGCTCCCAGCGGCAGGCCTCGTCGTGCACGTAGGCCCAGTCGAGGCCGATCACGTCGCTGAGCAGGCGTTCGGCCAGCCGGTGCTTGCGCATGACGTCGACGGCCTTCTGCCGGCCGTCGCCCGTGAGCTCGAGGCGGCGGTCCTCCGAGACCACGACGAGACCGTCGCGCTCCATGCGCCCCACGGTCTGCGAGACGGTGGGGCCCGAGTGTCCGAGGCGCTCGGAGATGCGCGCCCGCAGCGGCACGATGTTCTCTTCCTCGAGCTCGAGGATCGTGCGCAGGTACATCTCGGTGGTATCGATGAGATCGGTCATTCAGGAGTCCTCGGCGTCGCGCGGCTGGTAAGGACAGCCTACCGACCCCGTCCGACACAGACTCCGGATGCCGCGTCCCCGCGCCCTAGAATCAAGCCCATGCCGCACGTGGACCTGCCCACCGACCTCCTGCCCGCCGACGGCCGCTTCGGATGCGGCCCCTCGAAGGTGCGCGGAGCGCAGCTCGAGTCTCTCGTCACCCGTGGCGCGAGCATCCTGGGCACCTCGCACCGCCAAGCCCCCGTGAAGAACCTCGTCGCCCGCACGCGCGAGCGCCTCGCCGAGCTGTTCCGCCTCCCCGAGGGCTACGAGATCATCCTCGGCAACGGAGGGTCGACCGCCTTCTGGGATGCCGCCGCCTTCGGCCTCATCGAGAACCGCAGCCAGAACCTCGTCTTCGGGGAGTTCGGCGGCAAGTTCGCCTCCGCTGCGAAGACCCCGTGGCTCCAGGCTCCCGACGTCCGCCGCGCCGAGCCCGGAACCCGGCTGCGCGCCGAGGTCGTGGACGGCATCGACGTGTACGCCTGGCCCCACAACGAGACCTCGACGGGCGTGGCCGCGCCGATCGAGCGCGTCCACGGAGATGCGGGCGCGCTGACGGTCATCGACGCGACGAGCGCCGCCGGCGGCATCGACTTCGACATGACCCAGGCGGACGTCTACTACTTCGCTCCGCAGAAAAACCTCGGATCCGACGGCGGACTCTGGTACGCCGCCGTGTCGCCCGCGGCCATCGAACGGATCGAGCGCATCGCGGCATCCGATCGCTACATTCCCGAGTTCCTGAGCCTGAAGAACGCGCTCGACAACTCGCGCCTGCAGCAGACGCTCAACACCCCGGCGCTCGCGACGCTGCTGCTGCTCGACGACCAGCTCGGCTGGATCCTCGACAACGGCGGCCTGGCGTGGGCCGGAGCCCGCACCACCGAATCGTCCTCGGCACTGTACGAGTGGGCCGATGCCAGCGCGGTGGCGACCCCGTTCGTCACCGACCCGGCCGACCGCTCCCCCGTGGTCGTCACGATCGACTTCGACGACAGCATCGATGCCGCCGCGATCGCGAAGAGCCTGCGCGCCAACGGCATCGTCGACACCGAGCCCTACCGGAAGCTCGGCCGCAACCAGCTGCGTGTGGCGACGTTCGTCTCGATCGAGCCCGACGACGTCCGCCGTCTCATCGGGGCGATCGATTACACGATCGAGCGCCTGCCCGGCGCCTGATCAGACGACGAAGGCCGTCCCGCATCGCGCGGGACGGCCTTTCTCGTACAGCGATCAGTAGCTGCGGTCGTGCTCGTCCTCGTCGGACGCGTCTTCGTCGGACTCATCGTCCTCGGCGTCGACCTCGGGATCGTCCGACTCGTCGAGCTCGTCGATGTCGACACCATCGAGGTCTCCGGCGTGGAATCGGCCCTTCGGCTCTTCCTCGGCATCCTCGTCGTCATCGGTGTCGTCGAGGTCGTCATCGTCGTCGAGATCGTCATCGACATCGTCGTCGTCCTCGGACTCGTCGTTCTCGGCGGCAGCGGCCTGGGCCGCGTGGTAGTCGGCCAGGCGGGTCGCCCACGGCACCCATTCGGGTGCCAGCAGGGCTCCGTCTCCGGGCATCAGTTCGGCCTCGAGGACGGTGGGCTCCGCGTCCTCGACGACGGCCACGCTCACCGTCCAGTACCACCCGGGGTACCCGAGCAATCGCGTGTGGAACCGCAGCGAGACGACACCGCCGTCCTCGATCAGATAGTCGGCCGCAGGGCCGACGGTGTCAGCCGGGGTGATCTCGTGCAGCGCGCGCAGCGCGAGGTCGTGGGCGTGAAGCAGTCGCTCGTCGACCGGCTGCTCAGGCTTCGAAGTCATCGGCGACCTTGCGCAGTACCGCGGCGATCTTGCTGGCGTGGGCGCCGCTCGGGTACCGGCCGCGACGCAGGTCGCCACCGATGCCGTCGAGGAGCTTCACGAGGTCTTCGACGATGATCGCCATGTCGTCGGCGGGCTTGCGCGAGCGCTTCGCCATGCTCACGGGCGCCTCGAGGACGCGGACCGACAGAGCCTGAAGCCCGCGCTTGCCGTCGGCGACACCGAACTCCAGGCGGGTGCCGGCCTTGGGCGCAGGGGTCCCGGCGGGCAGGGCGGTGGCGTGCAGGAACACGTCCTGGCCGTCATCGGTGGCGATGAAGCCGAAGCCCTTCTCTTCGTCGTAGAACCTGACCTTGCCGGTGGGCATGGACCACGCGTACCAGGCAGTAGGCTGAGCGCGATGAGCACACCCACCCCCGACGGCGACGTTCCGATCCGCCGCGTCGATCGCATCCTGGCATTCATGTCGCTCGGCCTGCTCATCCTGTCCGTCGTCAGCTTCTTCGCGATCATCATCGGGTCGAGCGCCAAGGCCGACATGAGCACCGGCGTCTGGCCGACGGTCGGCGTTCTCCTCTACATCGCACCCCCGGTCGCGTTCGCCTGCCTCGTGGCTGTCCTCATCATGAGCTTCGTGCGGAGGGCACGGGCGAACAAGGGACGTTGACCGTGCCCGAGACCTCCGACCAACGCGCATTGGCGGTCTCACTGAGCGCGCGGACCGATGAAGACCTCGCCCAGCTGTTCTCCGAACGAGACGTCTCGCCCTCGGCGACCTGGCGCGACACGTTCGACGCCGCCGACGCGCTGCTCGATCCCGCTTCGATCGCCCGAGCGCTCCCCCCGCTGACCCGCCCCGAGGCGGCGGCCCTCGTGTCCGCCGTGTCGGGCGACGCTCCGGTGCCCGCCGACATCCGGGCCCCTCTCGTGGCGCGTGCCCTGGTCCGCGACGACGGCGTCGTCTACACCCCCGTCGCGGCGATCGTCAGCGAGACCTTCCCCCACGGGCTTCCGGATGCCGCAGCCCCCCGCCCCGATCGAGCCGCGTCCTCCGATGCCGCCGCCGAAGCCGCCTTCACGAACGCCGCCGCCTTGGCCGACGTCCTGCTGCTCACCCTCGAAGCGCCGCTCGGACGGATCGGGTCGGGGTCGCTCGGCGCGACCGAACGTCGGCGCCTCGTCGACGCGGGCGCCGTGGAGACGCCGGAGGAAGCGGATCTGCTGGTGGGGATCGCGGCATCCGTGGGTCTGCTGGGCAGCACGGGCCGGGCGTGGCTGGTCACGGCGACCGGTCGGACGTGGCTGCGCCTGCCCACCCTCGATCGCTGGCAGAGCACCGCGCGGGCCCTGCGCGACGCGCTGCCCCGGGCGTATCGCTCGCCCGCGGCGGGATGGATCCCGAGCGCGCAGTGGGCCGACGCCCTGCCCTTCGACCCCTCCGGCCCGGAGCGCGCCGCGCGGTGGCGCGAGCGATTCTCGGCGTGGGGACTCATCGACGGCGCCGGAGAGACGCCGCCCTGGAGCGCCGGTCTGGCGGCGGGTGACGACGTGGATGTCTCGGCCCTGCGCGATCTCCTTCCGCCCGAGGTCGACCGCGTGTACCTGCAGAACGACCTCACGGCGATCGCCCCCGGTCCCCTGGCCCCGCATCTCGATGTCCGCCTGCGCAGCATGGCGATGCGCGAGTCGCGGGCACAGGCGTCGAGCTATCGGTTCAGTGCCGCGACGATCGGCGCGGCGATCACCAGCGGCGAGACGGCGGAGTCCCTGCGCACGTTCCTCACCGAGCTGTCCCTCACGGGCCTCCCGCAGCCGCTCGCCTACGTCATCGAGCGCACGTCCGCACAGCACGGACGCGTCCGTGTCGCGAGCGACCCCGAGACGCGGATGACACGCGTGACCACGACGGACCCGACCCTGCTTCAGGCGATGGAGGTCGATCAGTCGCTGCGTTCGGTCGCCCTCGCCCGGGCCGGGGACGCCCTCGAGTCGCACGTCGCCGCCGACGTCGTCTTCTGGGCGCTCACCGACGCGCACTACCCGGCCGTCGCGATCGACGCCGACGGAGCACCGCGCACGCTCGAACGCGCCCGACTCGCCGACGAGGTCCCCTCGTCCGCTCCTCTCGACACCTACCTGCCGCTGATCGCCCGGGTACGTGCCGGCGGAGAGGACTCGGATGCCGCCTGGCTCGAACGCGAACTCGATCAGGCCGTGCGCGCGCGTGCGGTGATCGACGTGAGCGTGCGCCTGCCGGACGGTTCGACGCGGGTGTTCCGCCTCGAAGCCACGGGTCTGGGCGGCGGGCGGCTTCGCGGCCGCGACCGCGGCGCCGATGTCGAGCGCACCCTGCCGCTGTCGCACATCGACGGGATCGCCCCCGTCGAATGACGGCGCGTGAAGCCCGAGCGCCGCGACCCCGGTAGAATCGAACGCTATGGCTGACGGCCCCCTGATCGTGCAGAGCGACCGCACCGTCCTCCTCGAGGTCGCACACCCCGAGGCGGAGACGGCGCGGCATGAGCTCGCGGTCTTCGCCGAGCTCGAGCGCGCACCCGAGCACATCCACACCTACCGCATCACGCGCCTGGGCCTGTGGAACGCCCGGGCGGCCGGTCATGACGCCGACGCGATGCTCGAGACCCTCGACCGCTGGTCGCGGTTCCCTGTGCCGGCGTCGGTGAGCACCGACATCCGCGAGACGGTCAACCGCTACGGACGCCTCGTGATCGAGCGCAACGACGACAACGAGCTCGTCCTGCGCTCGACGGACCCGGCGGTGCTCGGGGAGGTCTCCCGCAACAAGCGCATCTCTCCCCTGCTCGTGGGCCACCCCACCCCCGACACGTATCTGATCGACGCCTGGGCGCGCGGCCACATCAAGCAGGAGCTGCTGAAGATCGGCTGGCCCGCCGAAGACCTCGCGGGGTACACGCCCGGAACCCCGCACCCGATCGACCTGGCCGAAGACGGCTGGAGCCTGCGGCCCTACCAGCGTCAGGCCGTCGATTCCTTCTCGGAGGGCGGCTCGGGCGTCGTGGTGCTCCCCTGCGGTGCGGGCAAGACGCTCGTCGGCGCGGGAGCCATGGCGGAGACCCGGACGACCACTCTCATCCTCGTGACCAACACCGTGAGCGCCCGCCAGTGGCGAGACGAGCTGCTGCGCCGCACCTCCCTCACGCCCGACGAGATCGGCGAGTACTCCGGCCAGGTCAAAGAGGTCAAGCCCGTCACGATCGCGACGTACCAGATCCTCACCGCCAAGCGGAAGGGGGAGTACGCCCATCTCGCCCTCCTCGACGCGCTCGACTGGGGCCTGGTGCTGTACGACGAGGTGCACCTGCTCCCCGCGCCGGTGTTCAAGCTCACCGCTGATCTGCAGGCGCGACGTCGCCTGGGTCTGACCGCCACGCTCGTCCGCGAAGACGGGCGCGAGGGCGACGTCTTCAGCCTCATCGGCCCCAAGCGCTTCGACGCGCCGTGGAAAGAGATCGAGGCGCAGGGCTTCATCTCCCCCGCCGCCTGCTACGAGGTGCGCATCGACCTTCCCGCGTACGAGCGGCTCGAGTACGCCGCCGCGGCGGACGAAGACCGCTACCGGCTCGCGGCCACCGCTCCCGCCAAGATCGACGTCGTCCGGCGCCTGGTCGACCGCCACCCCGACGAACGCATCCTCGTCATCGGCCAGTACCTCGATCAGATCGACGAGCTGTCGGAGGCGCTCAATGCGCCGAAGATCACGGGGGCGACCCCGGTGGCCGAGCGCGAGGAACTGTTCCAAGCCTTCCGCGTCGGGGAGATCTCGCTTCTCATCGTGTCGAAGGTCGCCAACTTCTCCGTCGATCTCCCCGAGGCATCCGTCGCCATCCAGGTGTCGGGGTCTTTCGGCTCCCGGCAGGAGGAGGCGCAGCGTCTCGGCCGCCTGCTCCGCCCCAAGCAGTCGAACCACACGGCGAGCTTCTACACGCTCATCGCGCGCGACACCGTCGACCAGGACTTCGCGCAGAACCGCCAGCGATTCCTCGCCGAGCAGGGCTACGCGTACACGATTCTGGATGCCGACGGGATCGACGCCGAGGCCGCCTGAGACATACCAGGGAGCGGCTTTCCGTTCCATATCCAGCACTTTGCTGGGTGCAGTCACGATAATGAGGGCATGACAGCTCCTCGCATCCTCGTCGTGGACGACGAACCGAACATCCGCGATCTGCTCATCACGAGCCTCCGCTTCGCCGGTTTCCAGGTGCGAGCCGTGGCGAACGGCGCGCAGACGATCTCCGCCGTGCTCGAAGAGGAACCCGACCTCATCGTGCTCGACGTGATGCTCCCCGACATGAACGGGTTCAGCGTCACCAAGCGCCTCCGCGGCGCCGGCTACACCGCCCCGATCCTCTTCCTGACGGCGAAGGACGAGACCGAGGACAAGATCATGGGCCTGAACGCCGGCGGTGACGACTACGTCACCAAGCCGTTCAGCCTCGACGAGATCGTCGCCCGCATCCAGGCGATCCTGCGCCGCACGATGCAGGCCGACGAGGAGTCGATCATCCGCACCGGCGAGCTGACCATGGACCAGGACACGCACGACGTCAGCGTCGGCGACGTGTCGATCGATCTCAGCCCCACCGAGTTCAAGCTCCTGCGCTACCTCATGCTCAACCCCAACCGCGTGCTGTCGAAGGCGCAGATCCTCGACCACGTGTGGGAGTACGACTTCAACGGCGACGCCGGGATCGTCGAGAGCTACATCTCCTACCTCCGTCGCAAGATCGATCCGCACTCCTCCGAGCCGCTGATCCAGACCAAGCGCGGCTTCGGCTACATGCTGAAGTCGGGCAAGACCGTCTGAGCGGAGTCTTCTCCTGCATACCGACGATGCCCTGACGCGCTGGTGGCGCCGCCTCAGTCTGCGGGCGAAGGTCACCGGCGTCACGGTCACGCTCCTCGCGGTCGGACTGTTCGCGGCGGGCATCGGCACGATGGTGTTCCTGCGCACCACCCTCGTCAACAACCTCGACGAGCAGCTCGCGCAACAGGCCGCCGGCAACATCGCCGACACGATCTTCACGACGACCGCGCAGGACGGGAAGATGGTCTTCACCCCCGTCGAGAACGCGCCCCAGATCGGCTCGATGGTCGTCGTCTACAACGCCGACGGTCAGCGCGAGGCGTTCTTCAACGGGACCTCCACCAAGGCGATCCCGCAGCTGCCGGACACCTTCACCACCCCGCAGACCTATACGCAGCTCGACAAGCGCATCGACCTCGACGATCCGGTCACCGGTCAGCACTTCATCGCCCGGGTGGGCCTGTTCGAGGTGCCGAACAGCGGCTCCTACACCCAGATGGTGATCCAGCCGCTCGGCCCGACCGACCGGATCGTCGCGGCGTACGTGGGCATCTACGGTTTCGTCGCGCTCCTCATCCTCATCGCCAGCGCGCTCCTGACCCGGTGGCTCGTCACGCTCACGTTCCGCAGCCTGAACCAGGTCGAGACCACGGCGATGGACATCGCGGCGGGCGATTTCAGTCAGCGTCTCACCGACATCGTCCCCGACACCGAGGTGGGTCGGTTGAAGACGGCGATCAACGCGATGCTCGCGCGCATCGACGGGGCCCTCGGACAACGGGATGCCACCGTGCGGCAGATGCGCCGGTTCATCGGTGATGCCAGCCACGAGTTGCGGACGCCCCTGGTGACCATGCGCGGTTACGCCGAGCTGTACCGCATGGGCGCCATCCGCTCCGACGAGGACGTCGCCCAGTCGATGGAGCGGATCGAGAAGGAGGCGATCCGCATGGGCGCCCTCGTCGAGGACCTCCTGGCACTGGCCCGGCTCGACGAGCGCCGCGATGTGAGCATCACCGCGATCGACCTGCGCCCGATCGCGCGCGACGCCGCCCTCGACCTCCGCGTGACCTCGCCGCAGCGCGAGGTCACGGTCGACGACACGACAAGTCGCAACGAGCTGGTGCTGCCCGTGATGAGCCTCGAGGTCCTCCCGAACTCGGATGCCACGAGTGCCGCCCAACGCCGTCGCACCGCCCCCACCACCTCGGCGATGGCGATCGCGGGAGCGACCCTGTCTCGCCTTCGGCGCCGCTCGAAGGAAGCCGGCGACGCCTCCCCCGCGGAGCCCGCCGCCGAGGCCGCGTCCCCCGCGGCTCCCTCCACCGGCTCGATCCGGACGTCTCCGCGCCTCGCTCCGATCGTGCTGGGCGACGAGAACAAGGTGCGTCAGGTCGTGACGAACCTCCTCGGCAACGCGCGGCGGTTCACGCCCGACGGCTCCCCCATCGGTCTGCGCGTGGGAGTGGATGCCGACGCCGACATGGGGTGGATCGAGATCATCGACCACGGCGAAGGCGTGCCCGAGCAGATCCGGGATCAGATCTTCCAGCGGTTCTGGCGCGCCGACACCTCGCGCACACGCGAGACCGGCGGCTCGGGTCTCGGCCTGTCGATCGTGGCATCCATCGTCGATCTCCTGCACGGGAAGGTCGAGGTCGTCGACACTCCCGGGGGCGGCGCGACGTTCCGGGTCTCTCTTCCCCTGGCCGATCGACGCGATGCCCAGGAGCACGCGCTGATCGAGACGCAGCCCCTCGAGCGTCTGCCCGAGGACTACCGGCCCGAGGGCGCTCCGGGGGTCGATGCGGAAAGGGGCGCTTGACCCTCACACGACGTCACGGGTCACGATGAAGCCATGGCCGAGACCTCGACGCTCATGACGATCGGTCGGTTCAGCTCGCTGACCCGACTCTCCGTCCGGATGCTTCGTCACCACGACGCTCACGGTGTGCTCGATCTTCGCGCCGGTCTCACCGGGAACACGGGTCGAGGAGCCCCTCCATGTCGCCGAGCTGCCGGCGCGCGCCTGCCGCTGTCGTGACGTGACGGAACGCGAATGGCCCCCTCCCGGAGGAGGGGGCCATTCGTGTCATGCCTGAGCGTGGATCAGAAGTCCATGCCACCGGTCGGGTCGCCCGCGGGAGCGGGGTTCTTCTCCGGCTTCTCGGCGACGACGGCCTCGGTCGTGAGGAACAGACCGGCGATCGACGCGGCGTTCTGCAGAGCCGAGCGGGTCACCTTGGCGGGGTCGATGATGCCCTGTGCGAACAGGTCACCGTACTCGCCGGTGGCCGCGTTCAGGCCGTGGCCCACGGGGAGCTCCGCGACCTTGTTCGCCACGACGCCGGGCTCGAGACCGGCGTTGAGCGCGATCTGCTTGAGCGGGGCCTCGATGGCGACCTTGACGATGTTGGCACCGGTGGCCTCGTCGCCGACGAGCTCGAGGTTCGCGAGCGCGGTCTTACCGGCCTGGATGAGCGCGACGCCACCACCGGCGACGACACCCTCTTCCACAGCGGCCTTGGCATTGCGGACGGCGTCCTCGATGCGGTGCTTGCGCTCCTTGAGCTCGACCTCGGTCGCGGCTCCGGCCTTGATGACGGCGACGCCACCGGCGAGCTTCGCGTGATGATGACCTTGCGGGCACGGCCGAGCAGGTCGACGGTCGCGTTCTCGAGCTTGAGGCCCACCTCTTCGGTGATGACCTGGCCGCCGGTGAGGATCGCGATGTCCTGCAGCTGCGCCTTGCGACGGTCGCCGAAGCCGGGAGCCTTGACGGCGACCGACTTGAAG
>JARBUN010000018.1 GCA_029239635.1 Microbacterium sp.
GCTGCGTCCGCGCGACAACACCGACGCGGTCGGGGCGTGGCTCGGCGAGGCCACGCCGATCACCCGCTTCTTCGATGTCGCGATCACGGACTTCGGGGTGCGGCATCCCCTCGCCGACCTCGCGGCGTGCGCCGCCCTCTGCGACGTCGTGTGCCTCGTGAGCGATGCCCGCCGGTCACCGGCGGAGCACGCTCGCTCCGTGGTGTCCG
This sequence comes from Microbacterium sp., assembly GCA_029239635.1. GTDB lineage: Bacteria > Actinomycetota > Actinomycetes > Actinomycetales > Microbacteriaceae > Microbacterium. Next base: position 210 of record JARBUN010000018.1, read on the forward strand.
CGATCGCCTCCCTCCCCGAATCCCCCGACGTGGCACTGGCTCTGGTCGATCACGCGCGGGAGGGCGACGCCGTTGCGCGCGCCCTCGGCCTCGGCGCGCTCCACCCGGTGGTCGCGGTGCCGTTCGACCCGGGCCTGAGGGCCGGCGGTGCCGCCCGCCGCTCGCTCACGCATCGCGCCGTCGTGCGTCTGGCCGCGACCCTGGTGCGAGCCGAGGAGAAGGTCGCGTGAACGTTCGCATCGTCCACCGCCCCGCGCGGATCAGCGAACCCGTCGAGCCCGCGGACGACGTCGTCCTCGCGCCGCCGCCGCCCATCGGCGAGGGACCGACCGGCTTCCCCCTGCAGTCGCTTCTCCCGATCGTCGGGAGTCTGTCCTCGATCACCATGATCGTGCTCCTGCGCAACAACCCGATCATGGTCGTGGTGGGCGCCGTCATCCTCGTCGTCGCTCTCGTCGGCGGTCTGGGCATGGCGTTCACCCAGCGGGGGAACGCCCCGCGTGCAGCGCGAGCGCTACCTCGACTACCTCGAGGAGACGCGCGAGAGAGTCCGCGAGAGCGCCGACCGGCAGCGCGACGCGGCCCTCGCCGTGAACCCGTCTCCCGGCACGCTCGTCGAGATCGGGGCCGACCCGGCACGGCGGTGGGAGCGACGCCCGGGCGACGCCGACTTCCTCCGCGTCCGGATCGGGACCGGTGACCTGCGCGCGATCGAGGTCGCCCTTCCCGCGGAGCAGAATCCCGTGCAGCCCTTCGACCCGGTCATGCGGGAGTCGGCGGAGCGGATGGTGCGTCTCGCGGGCGTTGCACAGGGCATGCCGGCCACCGTCGATCTGGAGCGCGGCGGACACGTGTCGATCGTGGGTGAGCGCGCCGACACGCTGCACGTGGCGCGAGCTCTCGTGGCGCAGATCGCGGCATTCCACTCTCCCGATGACGTGCACATCGCCGCCGCGGTCGCCCCGCACCACCTGGATGACTGGCGCGGACTCGACCTCGTGCCCCACCTGTCGTCGGACACTCCCCCGTCGGGTGCCGTCGCCGCACGACGCCTCGCCCCGACCCTCGACGATGTGCTGTCGCTGCTCAGCGCCGAGCTCCGCGACCGCGTCGCCACCGCCGCGGCATCCCGGCGCGCGGGACGCCGCACGAAGCCGGGCCGCCTGATCGTCTTCGTCGACGAGGGGGACGGCGAAGCGAGCGGGATGCCGCGCCTCGACGCGGCGCTGAGCCTCGCCGATCTCGGGGTCACGGTCGTCCACCTCGTCGACGATCGGCTGAAGGAGCCGGCGACCGTCGGCGCCCGCGTGACCGTCACCGAGGGCATCGCCACGGTCGAGACGCCGGGATCGGGCGAGGCGCCGGCGACCGGCATCCGGATCGACGCCGTCTCAAGCGACGCCCTCGAGGTCATCGCGCGGCCGCTCGCGGGCCTCCGGCTCACGCGCACGTCCGCCGAAGACGCCGGCACCTCCCTCGCGCCCGATGTCACGCACGACCGGGGCGGGCCGGTGCTGCTCGACCTCAAGGAGTCGGCGCAGCTGGGCATGGGCCCGCACGGCATCTGCATCGGCGCGACGGGCTCGGGCAAGAGCGAGCTGCTGCGCACGCTCATCCTCGGGCTGGCGCTGACCCATTCCCCCGACGATCTCAGCATGATCCTCGTCGACTACAAGGGTGGGGCCGCGTTCGCGCCGTTCGCGCGCCTCCCGCACGTCGCGGGCATCATCGACAACCTCGCCGACGATCCGCAGCTCACCGAGCGCGCGCGCTCGAGCATCCAGGGCGAGGTCGTGCGGCGCCAGCGCCTGCTCAAGGACGCCGGGAATGCGGCATCCATCGGTCACTACCGCCAGATGCGCCGGGAACGACCCGATCTGCCGGCGCTGCCGCACCTGTTCCTCGTCATCGACGAGTTCGGCGAGCTGCTCACCGCCGAACCCGACTTCGTGGAGCTGCTGCTGACGATCGGGCGCATCGGCCGCTCGATCGGTGTGCACCTGCTGCTGTCGAGCCAGCGGATCGAGGGCGGGCGGCTGCGCGGTCTCGACACGTACCTGTCGTACCGGATCGGTCTGCGCACCTTCTCGGAGGCCGAGTCGGCGGTCGTGCTCGACACCCCCGACGCCTTCCACCTGCCCGCCATCCCCGGGTTCGGCTACCTCAAGGTCGACACGTCGGTCTACACGCGTTTCCGGGCCGGGTACGTCTCGGGTCCGGTCCCCGACCCCGTCGAGGCGGGGTTCGACAGCGCCGAGCCCGAGGCCCCGACGACGGGCCGCACCCTCGTTCAGGCCGCGACCCAGCGCCTCGCCCGCGGGGTGACACGCACGCGGCCCGTCTGGCTCCCGCCGCTGCCCCCCGTCCTCACCCTGGGGGGCGTCCTGCCGCAGGCCGACGGCGCCGGCACCCTGCGTGCGCCGATGGGACTGCTCGACAACCCCTCCACGCAGACGCAGTCGCCGTGGATGCTCGACCTCACCCGCTCGGGGGGACACGTGTCGATCATGGGCGCGCCGCAGTCCGGACGCTCGATGTTCCTCCGCACCCTCGCGGCATCGCTGTCGTTCACGCACTCGCCGCGCCAGGTGAGCATCTACGGCATGGACCTCACCGGCGGCGGCCTCGCCCGCATCGAACCGTTCCCGCACGTCGGCGGCGTCGCCACGCGCGGTCACCGTGAGCGGCTGACCCGCCTGCTCGAGGAGCTCACGGGCATGCTCGCGACGCGCGAACGCGTGTTCCGCGACCAGGGCCTCGACTCGCTCGCCGACATGCGCCGCCAGCACGCCCTGGGGCGGTTGCCCGAGCTCCCCAGCGCGGACGTCGTGCTGCTCGTCGACGGTCTCGGGGCGCTCCGCCAGGACTTCGAAGACCTCGAAGCCCCTCTCGCGCAGCTTCTGGAGCGGGGCGGAAGCTTCGGCATCCATGTCGTCGTCGCCCTCTCGCGCTGGAACGAACTGCGGATGAACCTGCAGGGCCTCATCGGCACGCGCCTCGAGCTGAAGCTCAACGACCCCGCGGACTCGCAGATCGCCCGCAAGCTCTCCATGACGCTGAAGGCGGATCAGCCCGGCCGCGTCCTCACCGACGACAAGCTGTTCGCGCAGGTCGCGCTGCCGCTGCTCGAGGAGGTCGACGACGGCGACACCGGCGAGGCGCTCGAGCAGCTCGCCCGCGAGAGCGCGGCCCGCTGGGGCGGCCAGGGCGCTGCTCCCATCCGACTGCTCCCCGAGGAACTGTCGCCGAACGCCCTCCCCGACGCGATCGACGAGCCGGATGCCGTACCCCTGGGGCTGCGCCAAGACACGATGGAGCCCGTGCTGGTCGACGTCGTCACGCGCGACCCGCACCTGCTCGTGCTGGGCGACAGCCACTGCGGCAAGACCACCGCCCTGCGGGGAATCGTGCGCGGGGCGATCGACCGGCACACCCCGGAAGAGCTCGTCATCGCGCTCATGGACGCCCGCGGCGAGCTGGTGGCCGAGGTTCCGGACGCCTACCTCGGCGGACACGCGACATCGGGACGCCAAGCGCGTCTGCTCGCCGAGTCGATCGCCGTCGAACTCGAGAAACGTCAGACCGACCGCGACGCGGGCCCGCGGATCCTGGTGATCGCCGACGACTTCGACATCCTCGCCGCCGGCGGGACCGAGCCGCTGCGTCCGCTGCTGCCCTACCTCGCGTCGTCCCGCGACCTCCGGCTGAACGTCGTGGTGAGCAGGCCCGTCGCCGGTGCCTCGCGGGCGATGTTCGATTCCGCGCTGCAGGGTATCCGCGACACCGGGGGCACCGCTCTGATCATGTCGGGCGACCGCTCGGAGGGCGCGCTCCTGCCCAAGCTCTACGCCGAACCGATGATCGCCGGCCGCGGTCGCCTCGCGCGACGCGGCGAGCGGCCCACCCTCGTGCAGATCGCGAACTTCGTCGCGTCGGACCCGGATGCCGCGGGGGCGGAGGCGGGAGCCTCCGCCGCACCGGCTTCGGGGGGTGCCGGCGGGGGACGAGGTTCCGGTGAGGGCGACCGGGGTGTGGCGGCGGGTGCTTCGGGTGGGGGTGATCCGTCGGCCACGACTCCCCCGGACGACCCGGCCGGTGCGGCAGAAGCTCACGCTGGCGTGGCACCGATCGCGGCGCCCCGTCCGGACGGCCTCGACGAGCCGGAGGGCACCACGATGCCGGCGGCCCCGCGCTCGGCGTCGACGGATACCGGCGACGGCGAGATTCCGCTCACGCGGCGGCGGCGATCGAACCGCCCGGGGTAGCCGGCGGCAACAAGCGGGGGCTCGCGCTCGGAGATATCCGGCCATCTCGCAGATCTCGGCGCGGATCCTGCGTGGTTCAGGGGGGTTCTGCGAGGTTCGCGGGGTTCTACGTGATTCGCGGGGTTCGTGCGGCTCTGCACGGTTCGCGGGGGTGCGGGTTCTCCGGGCGTGGTTCGCGCGGTTCTGCGAGGTTCGCGCGGTACTGCGCGGTTCGCGGGGTTCGTGCGGCTCTGCGCGGTTCGCGCGGCTCTGCGAGGCTCGCGCGGCTCTGCGAGGCTCGCGCGGCTCTGCGAGGTTCGTGCGCTTCTGCGAGGTTCGCGGGAGTGCGGGTTCCGCGGGCGTGGTTGGCGCGGTTCTGTGAGGTTGCGCGGTTCTGCGTCGTTCGCGGGGTTATGCGTGGTTCCCGGGGTGCCGCAGCGCTCGCGCGGACCGGCGGCGACGTCCCGTCGACCCGTGCCCAACACTCGAACCGACCGGAGGAGAGCAACCCGACCGCGCAACCCGTCGCCACATTCGGATCACCGCGCCAGATTCGGACGCAGAACCCGTTTCCGTCCGGATCTGCGACGATTCTCCGAATCTGCGACGCATCCGCGCGCAACCCGCACCCACGCAACCGGCGCCCCGCGCAGCCCGCACCTGCGGCCGACCCGCGCAAGCGCAACGCACGTCAGCGCAACGCGTCAGCGCAACCCACGCCACCGCAACGCACGCCACCGCAACGCATCCCAGCGCAACACGTCCCAGCGCAGCGCGCGTCAGCGCAGCGCGCGTCAGCGCAGCGCGCGTCAGCGCAACACGTCCCAGCGCAGCGCGCGTCAGCGCAGCGCGCGTCAGCGCAGCGCGCGGATGGCGAGGGCCACCGCCTTCACCTCGCGGATGCGGCGCTCGTACGTGGCCGCGACGACGATGAGGAGGGCACCGACGATGGCGAGCCAGAGCCACCACAGCCCCGACACGCTCTCGTAGATCGAGGCGATCCACGGCCAGAGCTGCGCGACCGCGTGGACGATCAGCGCCACGCCGCCGAGGAGCACCGGAGCCTGCAGCCGGAATCGCACACCCGCCAGCAAGACCGCCAGCGCGACCACGCCGAGAGCGACCACACGCCACAGCACGTTGTCCGGGGCGAAGTCGAAGAGGAGCGACGGCAGGAGCAGCAGCGCCACTCCCCCGCCCAGGGCGGGCCAACTGCGCAGCTCGGGACGAGCGCGGAGCGACTGCGCCCCGTGCAGGACGAGAACGGCCGCGATCGGTGCCGTGACGAGCTCGACGGGGTCGGCGGATCCGGTCCCGAGAGCAACGGCCGCGACCACACCCGCGAGGCCCACCCCGACCCAGAAGACGACCGTGCTGTGCGCACCGCGCCACAGCACGGCGACGACGAGGATCGCGATGATCGTCGCCGCGGCGCGGAGGCTTTCGTCGCCGACAGTCGCGATACGCACGGTGGAGAGAATCGCGGTGGATCCCAGACCGACGATGACCGCGGCGAGAGAAGCGAACGGCGGCACCGCGTCGCCTCGACGCTGCAGGAGGACCGCGGCGAGCACGAGAGGAACGGCTGCGGCGAGCACCCAGGCATCGAACAGGGGGCGTTCGAGGTCGACGATCGCCCGCACACCGCCCGCGACCACGAGAGCCAGCGCAGCCACACCCAACGTCGGGAGGACCAGCGGACGCAGTGCCTCACGGGATGCGAGGGATGCCGTGACGAGGAGCACGATCGCCCCGGCCAGGACGGCGACGGCCCGAGGAACCTCGTCAGCGACGAGAGCAGCGGAAGGCAGCAGAGCCACGCCGAGCCCGAGCGTCACCCCTCCCACCGCCACGGCAGGCAGGGGGCGCACGCGGGAGGCCGCCGCGGCGCCGAGGAGCGCGAGGGCCAGAGGCAGCGTCATCCATTCGATCGGACGGATGCCGACGCTCACACCCGTCACCGCGACCAGCGCCGCTCCGCCCAGCAGCACGATCGCCAGCGGGATCCCGGCCAGCGCTCCACGGGCACGCGAGGCGACCGCGGCGGCGGCCCCGAGGGCGAGAACCGCGAGAACGCCCCGCACGAGGGGGCCGTCGTCCACCGCGACCAGCACGGTCTCACCGACCGCGAGTAGGACGGCCGACGCAATCACCGTCGACCGGCCCACGGGCAGAGCCCACGACGCCGCACGTCGGCTGCCGCCGACGGCCGCGGCGGCGAGGGCCGCGGCGACGACGAGCACGAGCACATCGCGAAGGGGGCCTCCGGTATCGCCCCGCTCGACCACGTGGAGGAGCTGCGCACCCCACACCAGCACGAGCGACAGCGCGCCCGCCGCGGCCACCGCGAGGGGAAGGACATCGGGAGTTCGTGGCGGGCGCACCCACGCGCCTGCGACGAGCAAGCCGGTGCCGAGCACCCCGGCGATGACCACGCGGACGGTGTCGTCGGCATCCACGACCGCCGTGGGGACCAACGCGAGCGCGGTGCCCGCGAAGGCGATGACGGCGGGAGGCGCCACGGCGCGATCCTCGACGCGTCGGCGGGCGCGCTCGGTGAGGGCCGCCAGCAGCACCAGCGCCGCGGCGAGCGGGAGCGTGTACAGCTCCACGGTCTCGACGCGTTCGGCGAAGAGCCGGAGCCACAGCGCCCCCGTCGCCAGCGCGAGCGCGAGCCACACCACGTGCCGTCGGGGCGAGCGCGACACGAAGAGCCCGTCGGCATCGACGGCCCAGACCAGCGCGGTGATCGCGACGACGAGCAGCGGAAGCCACACGCTCCCGCGCGGGGCGAGCGCCGTCACCGACAGGAGAGCGACGACGGCGGCGCCGGCATCGGTGAGGACCCGGAGAAGGGCCTGGCGCCGGAGGACCACCAGAGCCAGCGCCGCGGCGAGCAGCGCCACGGCCGCGACCGCGACGCTCGCGACCAGCGCGACCGGCGTGAGCGGACGGATGATCGCGAGGGCCGCCATCGCGCCCAGCAGGGGCCAGACGACGGCCGCCCCGGGTCGGAGAACGGCCCACGCGCGGTACACGGGGCCGAGCGCGATCCCCGCCGCCGCGAGCGTCGCCAGAACGCCGATCACGGCCCACCAGGTCGCCGCGGCCGAATCGGTGTTTCCGAGGACGGCGAAGATCGACGACGTCAGGAAGACGACCGCCAGGCCCGTGAGGGCGGCCGCCTCGCGCTGCGTCGCGTCCAGCCCGCGCGGCGCGGCGAGAGGTCCGCGCCAGGGCAGGAGGGCCAGGAGCAGGCAGATCGTCGCGGTCACGGCCACCGCCTCGAGCGGGCCGAGACCGAGGACGTCGACGGCGAGGCCCTCGAGGGCGGCGGCGGGCACGAGCCACGCGCTGCACGACGCGAACATGACGAAGACCACGACCGCCGGGACGCGAGCCGCGGGCGCGAGGGATGCCGACATCCAGAGCACCGCGAGGACGCCGAGCGTCGCGACGACCCAGGCCAGGGGCGACGAGAACGACAGCGTCCACCCGGCGAGCAGCGCGAGGACCCCGATGACGGCCGTCGCCGCGATATCGCCGCGTCGACGTCGCAGGAGGATCACGCCGACGATCGCCATCGCGAGATACCAGAGCACGATCACGACGGTGACCCGCAGTTGCGGACCGACGAGCAGCATCACGGCCCCGCCGGCCCACCAGACGGCGAGGCGACGGCTCGATCCGCGACCGGTGAGTCGCCAGACGAGGGCGGCGAGTACCACCGCGGCGGCGAGGGTGAGCACGGCGGCGGTGCTCGTGGCATCCACGTCATTCGCCGCGAGCGAGGACGCACCGAACAGCGGAAGCAGTCGTCGCAGCGGTCCGGCGAGGGCCCCGAGCGCCCACAGGACGGGCACCACCGCGGCGAGCCCCGCTCCGACGGTGGCGGTGAGGGCTCCGGCGAGAAGCGTCGTGCGGGCGGCGCCGACCGCCACACGCCCGGCGACGGCTTCGAGAGCGAGGGCGACGACCGCCGCGACGAGGACCGGCACGATGACGGTGACCGTGGCATCCGCGAGCCGCACGACCGTGGTCGCGACCCCGGAGCCGAGGGCGAGCACCGCGAACGGGGAGGCGACGGGTGCGACCGGCGCAGCTCCGGTGCGCAGGAGCAGAGCGGCGTGGACGGCCAGCAGAGCCGCGATCGGGACCGTCGCGGCCAGGGGGGTCCACGCGGCGTCCGGATCGAGGACCAGCGCGGCGATCAGAGCGAGCACGGCGCCGATGCCGGCGAACACACGCAGGGCGGTGATCTCGACGTCGACGGATCCGACGTCGGCCCGCGCCAGCCGCGACACCAGGGGGGCCGCGAGGGTGAGGACGAGGATCGTCAGGCCGGAGGCGTACCAGCCCAGCGTCGCGTCGTGCGAAAGCGCACCGGCGACGACGAGCGGCGGGCCCACGGCGAGCGCCGCGATTCCCGCGGACAGGGGGGCGCGCAGTCCCGCGAGGCGAGCCCAGGCCACGAATCCGGCTCCGGCGGCGACGGCCGCCCACCCCCAGTAGACGCGGGCATCGACGCCGGAGGCGCCCGCGAGGTCGTTCGCGCGCACCGCCCACACGTCGAGCGCGACCAGGGCGATCCCGAGCAGCGCGATGCCCTCCGCGGTCGCGGTCAGTCGACGACGACGCAGGACGGATGCGGTGACGATCACGCCCGCGGTCGCCGCGCCCACGATGATCGAGCGGAGCACGAGACCGCCGCTGACCCACGCGACGGTGAGGAAGAACGCCGCGGCCACCGCGAGCAGCACGACGCCGATCGAGAGCAGGAACACCTGCACGCCGGAGCGGCGCGGCTTGGCCGGCTCGCCGGACGTCGGCGGCGGGAGGGGAGGTCCGGTGGGCGCGTCACCCGCCGGCGAGCCTTGGATCCCCGCGGTCTGCGGCGCAGGAACCGCCCCGAACGGGTGCACCCCGCCGGGCGGCGGCGCGAACCCGGCAGGCGGCGCGAACCCGGCGGGCGCCGTGAACCCGGCCGGAGCCGCGAACGTCGGCGGTGCCGCCGCGTTCGCCGCGACCGGCACCGGCGGAACCGATCCCGGCGCCGGCTCGACGGGCACCGGCCCAACGGGCACCGACTCCCCAGGCACCGGCTCAGCGGGCACCGGCCCACCAGCCACCGACACACCAGGAACCGACTCACCGGGAACCGACTGCCCAGGCACCGGCTCACCGGCAACCGACTCACCGGCAACCGACTCCTCAGGCACCGACTCGATGTGCGGCGCCTCCGCGCCCGCTGCCTCCGAACCCGGCGCCCCGCCCACCGGAGCCGAGGCGTCGGAAGGAACCGCCCCTCCGGCGCCTGCGGAGACGGAGGAGGCAGCCCCGCGCGCCGCGGCTTCCACCCGGATCTGGCGCAGAGCCTCGTCGCGCGCCTGCGCGAGACCGGCGATGCGCTGCGAGAGCGAGAGGACGTCGAAGGTCCGCGGGTCGCTGAGATCGAGTCCGCACGTGGCGCACGGTGAGGCCGTGATGGGCGCGAAGCACCAGGGACACCTCGAGGTGTCGGTCAGCAGCTCCGGCTGCGAAGGCCACACGCGCCGGTGGCTCCCGGCATCCCTTCCCGCGACTTCCGTCATGGTCCCCCCTCGGCGTCGGTCGTGCTCCAGGCTAGCGAAGCGCCCACGCCGAGAGGGGGTTGTCCACAGCCCCGACCGCCCTCAGCCGGCTGTGCGGAGAGGGGGCGTCCGCGGCGGCACCGTGCGCCGCACCCCCGTCGCCTCGAACGCGGCGGCGAGCCGCAACAGAGAGGTGTCGTCGTACGCGCGACCGGCGAAGGTCAGACCCACCGGCATCCCGATGTCGTCGAGGGTGCCCATCGGCACCGTCACGGTGGGCACGCCGCAGTGACGGATCGCGAGGTTGCCGGTGGAGACCCACACGCCGTTGCGCCACGCGATGTCCGCCGAGGCGGGGTTCACGTCGGCGTCCGCGGGCGCGATGTCGCTCTGCGTCGGGAAGACCACGGCGTCGAGGGCCTCGGCATCCATCCACTCCTCGAGGTCGCGGCGTCGAGTCTCCTCGAGGCCCCGGAGCCCCTCGGCGAGGTGCGGGATCTCGATGAACGAGTCGACCGCGTGCGCGCGGACGTGCGCGGGGTACGACGAGACGTCGTCGTCGAAGCCCGTGTACCGATCGGGCAGGGCGCCCTCGGGGTGGGGGAAGATCTCGGCCCCGTCCACGACGGCGAGTCCCGGGTGCCCGTTCGCGCGGAGGAAGTCGTCCCACGTCCACGCCGACAGGTCGACGATCTCGCGATGGAGGAACTCCGGCGACACCAGACCGCGCGTCGAGATCGTGGGCGCTCCGGGCCGATCGCCCTCGTAGTTGCTCACCAGCGGGAAGTCGGTCTCGACGACGATCGCCCCCGCGGCCTCGAGGTCGGCACGGGCGGCCTCCCACAGCGCGAGCACCGAGGGTCGCGGTTCGATGCGCTCCCCCGTCGGTCCGCCCACGCCCTTCGGGCCGGTGCCCGCGAGGGGATCGGTGCCGAGGAACATGCGCGGGATGCCGATCCGCTTGCCGACCAGCGAGGCATCGCCCGCGAGGGCGGCATACGACTCCGGCCGCACCGCGGACGGGGCGGGGATCGGCACCCACGGCTGCGCGCGCCAGAAGTCCCCGCGCGTCTCCGGGTCGTCGGCGACGATGACGTCGAGCACGGCGAGCAGGTCGGCCATCGAGCGGGTGTGCGGCACGACGACGTCCATGGTCGGCACGAGCGGCCAGTTGCCGCGCACCGAGATCACCCCGCGCGACGGCGTGTACGCGCAGATGCCGTTGCAGGATGCCGGCGCCCGGCCGCTCGACCACGTCTCCTCACCGAGCCCGAACACGCCGAACGACGCCGCCGTCGCCGTGCCGGATCCGTTCGACGAGCCCGACGCGAAGGCGGAGGTGAGGTAGTCGGCGTTGTAGGGGCTCTCGGCGCGACCGTAGAGACCGCGCTGCATGCCGCCGTTGGCCATCGGGGGCATGTTCGTCAGCCCGAGGCAGATCGCTCCCGCCTCGCGGAGGCGCTCGATCGTGAACGCGTCGCTGTGCGCGACGAGGTCGGCGAAGGCGGGACTGCCGGATGCGGCGGTGAGACCGCGCACCAGGTAGCTGTCCTTCGCGGTGTACGGGATGCCGTCGAGCGGCCCGCGTGTCCGCCCCGCGGCGCGCCGGGCGTCGGAGGCCTCGGCCTCGGCCCGCGCGTCGGGGTTGAGCACCACGACGGCGTTGAGCTTCGTCTCGGAGTCGGGGGCGTCGTACGCCGCGATGCGTTCGAGATGCGCCTCGACGAGCTCGACCGCGGTGGTCTCGCCCGCGGCGAGCGCCGCGGCGAGCTGGGCGATGGTCGCTTCGGTGACCTCGATCAAGCTCCGACCTCCGGCTGCTGCTGGGTGATGCAGTGGATGCCGCCACCCCGGGCGTACAGTTCGCGGGCGTCGACGGTGACCACGCGGCGTCCCGGGTACGCCGCCTCGAGGATGCCGCGCGCCCGGTCGTCCGCCTCGGGCTCGTCGAAGCCGCACGCGATCACGCCGCCGCCCACGACGAGGTGGTTCACGTAGCTCCAGTCGGTGTCGCCGTCGGCGTCGCGCAGGGCGTCGGGAGCGGGGAGGTCGATCACCGTGAAGGGGCGGCCGGCGGCATCCGTCTGCTCGGCGAAGAAGGCCCGCAGCTCCGCCGAGACGGCGTGGTCGGGGTGGGCGGGGTTGCGCTGGTCGTGCAGGAGCACGGTTCCGGGTGACGGCATCGTCGCGACGATGTCGACGTGCCCGCTCGTGCCGAAGTCCCCGTAGTCGCGGGTGAGCCCGCGCGGCAGCCAGACGGCGTGGGTCGCCCCGATCGTGCGGGCCATCTCGGCCTCGACGCGCGCGCGGTCGGCGTAGGGGTTGCGACGCGGATCGAGCTGCACGGTCTCCGTGAGGAACACCGTGCCTTCGCCGTCGACGTGGATGCCACCCCCCTCGTTCACCAGGAGAGACGACACGAGCTCGGCGCCGGCCGCGTCGGCGACGATGCGGCCGAGTCCGGCGGACTTGCGCCATTCGCCCCACCAGTGATCGCCCCACCCGTTGAACGTCCAGGCGACCGCTCCGAGGACGCCGGGGCGCTCCGGGTCGAGGACGAACGTCGGACCGGCGTCGCGCATCCAGAACTCGTCGACCGGGGCCTCGATGACCTCGATCTCGGACGACAGCATGCGCCGCGCCCGCGCGAGCTCGGCGGGATCGACGACCATCGTCACGGGTTCGAAGTCGGCGACCGCGTGGGCGACGGCGGTCCACGCGGCGTAGCCGGCCTCGCGTTCGGCGTCGGTCTCGCCGAGGGTCGGGCCCTCGGCCGGGAAGGCCATCCAGGTGCGTGTGTGCGGGGCGGTCTCGCTCGGCATGCGCCAGCTCATCGGTGGTCCTCCTCGGGGGTGACGGGGGTCCGCGGAGCTCCCGCGGCGGTGGGTTGCGGTGTGCGCGGAGCGCCGGACGGGGTCGGCCCGCTCTCGGCGCGCGTCGTCGAGTCGGCCGCGGAGAACACCGATCGGCCGGCGACCACGGTGAGCACCACCCTCGCGGTCAACAGGGCGGCGTCTCCCGCGGCGAACGGGTCGGTGTCGACGACCATCAGGTCGGCCGCCAAGCCTGGAGCGATGCGTCCGCGCCACGCGCCGTCGCCGACCGAGGCCGCGGCATCCCGCGTCGCGTGCCCGATCGCGTTCGACAACGGCAGGGCCTCGTGCGGGTGCACCGCGGGAACGCTCAGGTCGAGTGCCGACGCGCGGGTCGCGGCGACGTACATGTTCGCGAGGGCGGCGTGCGGCGCCGTGGGCGCGTCGGTCGAGAACGCCAGCAGCGCACCCGCGTCCTCGTACTCCCGCCACGGGAAGGCGCGTTCGACCCGCTCGTCGCCGAGCATCGCGGCCCAGTTGGCGAAGATCGCGGGGTCGGCGTGCACGGGCTGCATGGATGCCGTCACCCCGAGCCGCGCCATCCGTTCGGCGGTTCCGGGCGCGGCGTACTCCAGGTGCTCGATGCGGTGGCGGCGGGGACGATCACCGTTGGCCGCGATCGCCCGCTCGATCGCGGTGAGCGCGGCGTCGCTCGCGGCGTCGCCGATGGCGTGCATCGCGATCTGGAGCCCTGCCGCGTCAGCGGCCGCCACCACCGGGGCGAGGTCGTCCAGGGGCCAGATCGGCGCGGCGTTCGACCCGTCCGCGTAGGGCGCCCCCATCGCCGCGGTGCACGCGTCGATCGTGCCGTCGAGGATGAGCTTGATGCCCACGACCGTCACCCCCGGCGACGAGCTCTCGCGCGCGAGGTCGACCACCCGATCGAGCTGGGCGAGGTTGCGGGCGCGGTCACCGGTGTTCTCGACGAGCCAATGCGCGGCCACGCGCAGCGGCAGCCGCCCCTCGTGCCGCTCGAGGGCGCGGTCGAACGCCGCGAGCCCGTGCTCGTCGAAGGCCATGTCGACGACGCTCACCACCCCGGCGCGCGCGTACGCGTCGAACACCCGGTCCACGGCGTCGTCGCGCTCGGCGTCCGTGGTCGCCGCGTCGCGCTGAGCCCAGGCGTACTGGATGGCCGCGGTCTCGTAGAGCATCCCGGTGGGCTCGCCGTCGGCGTCCCGGGCGATCTCGCCGCCGAGCGGATCGGGGGTGTCGCGCGTGATGCCGAGCTCGGCCAGCGCGGCGCTGTTCACCCAGCACGAGTGGTAGTCGTTGGCATCCAGGTACACCGGCACATCCGGGACCACGGCGTCGATCATGGCCGCCGTCGGGGCCCCGTCCGGGATCGAGTCGAAGAGCCACCCGCGCCCACGCAGCACGCTCGCGGTGGGATCGGCCGCGCGCGCCTCGCGCAGCAGCGCCTGGATGTCGTCGAGCGAACGGGCATCGGTCAGCGGCACCTGCGCGAGCGCGGCTCCCATCATCAACAGGTGGGTGTGCGCGTCGGTGAAGCCCGGCAGCACGAGGGCGCCGCGGAGGTCGACGGTCTCGTCGACCTCGAGGCTCTCGGCCTCGGCGCCGAGGGCGAGGATGGTCTCGCCGTCGATCGCCACGGCGTCGGTCCAGTGGCGGGATGCCTCGACCTCGGCGGTGAAGACACGGCCGTTGCGGTAGAGCGTGCGGGTCATGCGGAAGCCTCCTGAGCGGCGCGTTCGAGTCGACGGGAGAGCAGCCCGATGATGCCCGCGGGCACGGCGAGCACGAAGCTGGCGATTCCGAGCGTCAGCGTGAAGCCGGGGTAGCCGAGGAGGGCGACCAGGTTCGCGCCGATGACGGGCGTCAGCGCGGACCCGACGAGGTAGGTCGCGAGAAGCGGGCCCGACCAGCGTCCCTCGGCGTCGAGGGCGGCCGAGGTCGAGATGAAGTACGCGAAGACGAGGGCGTAGGTCGTGTTCCACACGATGAAGCCGACGACGAAGAGGGTCGGGTCGGTGAGGTAGCCCTGGGCGATCTTGAGGACGCCGCCCAGCACGAGCAGCACGATGAGCGGCACGCCGCGGCCGAGGCGGTCACCCACGATCATGAGCCCGACCGAGGCGATGAGTCCGCCCGCGGTGGCTCCGCTCAGTGCGATCCCGAGGCCCTCGGGCGAGAGTCCGGCCTGGTCGGCCCCCATGACCCCGACCATCGCCCACAGCGAGTCCTCGCTCGCCGCCCACAGGGCGAAGACCACGAGCAGCGTGAAGCCGGCGATGGTGACGGTGCGCGAGGGGCGCGCCGCGGTGCGCACGGTTCCCGTCGGGGGCACCTCGAGCGGGACGGCGGCACCCGTGGCAGCGCCCGTGCTGACCGATTCGGCCGGGGCACCGGGCAGCCAGGTGACCAGCACGAGCCCGATGATGCTGAAGACCGCCATCGACCCGAACACGTCGATCGGCGCGAGACCGATGAGCGGTACCACCGCGAGGACGACGGTGATGATGCCGCGGTTGGCGAGTCCGTAGAAGCCGGCGACCCGGTCGGGGTTGCGGAACGCGGCGAGCGCGGCGCCGGACGCGGCGACGGCTCCGCCCGCGCCGACGCCGCCGGCGAGGAGCCCGGCGAGCAGCAGCCCGGGGACGAGGGCGGCGAGCCCGAAGCCGACGACGGCGACGAGGAGCCCGACGCGGGCCACGGCGCGCCGACGGTGGCCGGCGCAGAGCGGTGCGACGGCGAGGCCGGTCAGTGCGGTGAGCAGCAGGGCCCCGGTGACGAGCCAGCTGGCGGTGAGCACATCGGCGCCCGTGCCCTGCTGCACGGCGATGATCATGTACGGCGAGAGATTGACGCCCAGATAGCCCGCGATCCCGACGATGAAGGTCGAACCGGCGGTGGGCAGGCGGAGCGGGACGCGGGCGGAGCCGACGGGACCGGTGGTCGCGGCGTCGCGGGTGAGAGAAGACACGGTATGCCTTTCGCGGGAGCGCCGACTCAGCGGCGGAACGGGGTGGACCCCGGACGGATCGTCGTCGATCGCGACCGGTTGAGCCCGAGGCTAGGGACCGTGTGTTTCGGTCGGGGCGCCGATGGTGTTTCAGGGACATTAAACGTTTAAGTACTCCATCCCGCAAGAGGGGATTCGCCCGTCGGGTAACGTCGGGCCGTGTGACCGCCCGCAAACCGACGCTGCACGACGTGGCCGCCGCCGCCGGCGTGTCCATCGCCGCCGCGTCGTTCGCCCTGCGCGACAAGGCGGGGGTCTCTCCGGAGACGCGCGATCGCGTGCTCGCCGCGGCGCGACGGCTGAACTACATCGCGAACGTGCCCGCCCGCAGCCTCCGCACCGCCCGGTACGGCGCCGTCGGGCTGTACCTCCCACCGGGATCGACGCGCCTGCCGTACTACACCGAGTTCGCCTTCGGGGTGGTCGACGCGGCGGACCGGCACGGGCTGTCGGTCATCCTCCTCCCCCACCGCGACGCCGACGACCCCGCTCCCACGACGGCGTTCGTCGACGGGTACGTCGTGGTCGATGCGACCGCCGCGGATGCCGGCATCCGGGCGATCCTCGACACCGGCCGCCCGGTGGTCAGCGCCGAGCACGTGCTCGGGGGCGAGGGCCGCATCGCGGCGAGCGTCGTGTACGACCACGACGCCGCCCTGCGCGCACTTCTCGAGCACCTCACCCGGCGGGGAGCCACGCGCATCGCCGCGGTCCTTCCGCCCGACGGCACCGCCTGGAGCCGCGAGCTCACGGCGACGTACGACGCGTGGATCGCCGAGCGCGGCGGCATCCCGATCTCCCGCACGATCAGCTTCATCCCCACCGCCGACGAAGTCGACGCCGCCGTGGGCGACATCCTCGCCACCGAACGGGTCGACGCGCTCATCGTGGGGCCGAGCGGCTCGGCCGCGCCGGCCCTCGACGCCGCGCACCGCGCCGGGCGCCAGGTGGGCAGCGACCTGCTGCTCGCGGCATACGTCGACGAGCCGATGCACGGCCTGCTCGCCCCCGCGGTGACCTCGTTCGACCTCGTCGCGCGCGAGGTCGGAGCGGCCTGCCTCGAGGCGTTCGTCTCGCTCGACGACGCCGGAACGGTCACCGATCCCGTGCAGGTGATGCTCCCGCGCCTCATCGTCCGCGCGAGCACCGCCGGGCGGTAGCGCGGGCGGCGACCTAGAGTGAATCCCGTGCGGGTGCGGTTCTTCGGCGGGTTGAGCGTCGCCACGGATGACGGGGATGCCGTCGTGCCCGGGCGCGGCCAGCAGTCGCTGCTCCTGCGTCTCGCGGTGGATGCCGGCACCGCCGTCAGCACCCGCGCCCTGGCCGAGGACCTCTGGCCCCTCGACGCACCCGACGACCCGCGCGCCGCCCTGCAGTCGCTCGTGTCGCGCCTGCGCCGCGCGCTCCCCGCGGGATCGGTGTCGTCGACGCCCGGCGGGTATCGGCTCGACGTGGACCGCCGCGACGTCGACGTCGCGCACTTCCAGGATCTCGTGGCCGAGGCCCGCTCGACCGGCGACGCCGTCCGCGCCCGCGAGGCGCTGGCGCTGTGGACCGGCGATGTCTGGACCCCGGGCGAGGGCTTCGACTGGCTCGTCCGCGACCTGCTCGAGGACCGCGGGCACGCCGAGCGCCTCGCGGCGACGGCCACCGCCACGGCTCGTCCCGAGGCCGTCCCCGCCCCCGTGACGAGCCTGATCGGCCGCGGCGACGAGCTCGACGCCATTCGGACGCGGCTCACCACCGACCGTCTCGTCACGATTCTCGGACCGGGCGGAGCGGGCAAGACCACCCTCGCCGTCGAGACCGCCCGCGGCCTCGCCGACGCGATCGTCGTCGAGCTGGCTCCCGCCGCCACCGGTGAGGTGTGGACCGCGATCGCCGGCGCCGTCGGGCGCGGCGTGCGCGTCCGCGAGACGAGCGGACCTCCCTCGACCTCGGCCGAGCGCGTCGCCGAGGCCGTCGCGGGCCGCGAGGTCGTCCTCGTGCTCGACAACTGCGAGCACGTGTCGCGCGAGGCCGCCGACGCCGCGCTGACCCTCCTCGGGATGAGCGGGGGCGTGCGCGTTCTGGCGACGAGCCGTGAGCCCCTCGGCATCCCCGGCGAAGCCTTCGTCGACCTCGGTCCCCTCCCACCCGCCGATGCGGACGCCCTGTTCGCGCGGCGCGTGCGATCGGCCCGGGGCACGGAACCGACGGCGGACGAGCACGACGTCGCCGCGCGGATCGTGCGCCGCCTCGACGGCCTCCCGCTGGCGATCGAACTCGCCGCCGCGCGCTCGCGCACCCTCACGCTCGCCGAGATCGACGCGGGCCTCGACGACCGTTTCGCCCTCCTCTCGCGGGGGCCGCGCCTGAGTTCGGAACGCCATCGCACCCTGCGGGCCCTCATCGACTGGAGCTGGGACACCCTGACCGACGGCGAGCGGGTCGCCCTCCGCGCCGCGGCGGTGTTCCCCGACGGCATCGGCGCCTCCGACGCCCCTCAGGTGGCCGCGGCCTTCGACGTGGATGCCGACACCTTCGACGCCCTGGTCGACCGCTCGCTCCTCACCCGGCGCGAGGGGCGCTTCCGCATGCTCGAGACCGTGCGGGAGTACGGGCTCGACCGGCTCCGCGCCGACGGCGACGAGACGCGCTTCCGTCGGACGGCCACGGACGTCCTCGCGGATCTCGCGGGCCGGTGGGAACGAGACGTGCGCGGCCCCGGCCTCCGGGCGGCCCTCGCGTGGTTCGACGAGAACGACGAGAACCTCACGTCCGCCCTGCGCGCGCTGGCCCGCGCCGACGACCGACGCGCCGGGGCACGGCTTCTGCGCAGCCTGCTCTGGCCCTGGGCGGTCCGCGAGCGCACCGACGACCTGCGCCGCGCGGTGGCCGACGTCGCCGACCCCGCGGCGCCCCTCGACGACGAGCCGACCATCGTGGTCGAGGCGGTCGCCCTGTTCGCGGCCGCCTTCCCCGAGCCCGGGGGCGCGAGCGGCCTGTCGCCCGAGGCCTACCTCGCCCGTCGATGCGCGCTCGAGGAGGCGGCCCACGACCATCCGTCGGAGGTGACCGCGCTGGTCCCGCCGCTGTTGCGTCTCGCGGGCTCGGTCCTCGCCGCCGGAGACGGGGACGCCGCCCGCACCTGGCACGTCGACGTGACCGACGCCGAGCTGCGCGCCGCCCCGCCCTGGTCGCGAGCGATCCTGCACACCCTGCACGCGGGCGCGGCCCAGAACACCGGAGACACCGTCACCCTCGGCGTCGAGAGCGGACGGGCACTGGCGATGTTCACCGAGATCGGCGATCCCTGGGGCACCGGCTTCGCGAGCCAGTTGCACGCCGAGTGGCTCGTCCTCGAAGGGCGTCTCGACGAGGCCCTCGAGGTCACGGATCGCTCGAGCGAGGCGATCCGCGGGCTGAGCTCCGTGTCGGACTTCCTTCAGCAGCGCGCGCAGGCCGTCGGCATCCTCCTCCGACTCGACCGCCACGACGAAGCGCGCGCCCGCGCCGACGAGATCGAGCGCCTGGCCGAGGCGGACGGATCCGTCCGCGCTCTGGCGCAGGCCGCCATGACCGCCGCGCACATCGGGGTGGCCGCCGGGAACGGGGATGCCGCCCTGGCGGCGGTCGAGCGCATCACGCTCGAGCCGGGCTTCCCCGACCAGTTCGTGGCCTGGCGCGATGCGCAGCGCGCCCAGGCCCTGCTCCTGCTCGACCGACACGACGAAGCCCACGAGGCGCTTCGCTCTGCGCTCGCGCGTGCCGCGCAGTCACGGGACTTCCCCATCGTCGCCACCGTCCTGCTCACGGTCGCGGGCTGGAACGCCGCCACGGGCCGCCGCTCCTCCGCCGAAGAAGCTCTCGCCCGCGCCGCCGCGGTGCGGGGAGCCGCCGACGTCCGCGACCCCTTCCACGTGTGGATCCGGGAGCGCCTGGCCGCGCTGCCCGAGGATTCCACAACGGAGGGCCCCGGCATCCGGACGCCCCTCACGGACGTGGATGCCGAGGCCCTCGCGGCCCTGCTCGACTAGGCCTTGCGCATGTAGGCGCGCACCGTGAGCGGGGCGAAGACCGCCACGATCACCGCCGCACCGACGAGCGAGATGACCGCGTCGGACCCGAGGGTGCCGGAGTTGACGAGGTCGCGCACCGCGGTGACGAGGTGCGACACGGGGTTGGCATCCACGAACCACTGCAACCACGACGGCATCGTGTTCGCCGGGACGAACGCGTTGGAGAGGAACGTCAGCGGGAACAGGATGATCATCGAGATGCCCTGCACGCTGGACGCACTGCGGGCGATGACACCGAAGAAGGCGAAGATCCAGCTGATCGCCCACGAGCACGCGATGACGAGCAGGCCCGCCGCGACCACGGCCCACAGGCCGCCCTCGGGCCGGAAGCCCATGATGTAGCCCATCGTGAAGGTCAGCGTCGTCGCGATCGCGTAGCGGACCGTGTCGGCCAGCAGAGCACCGGACAGCGGCGCGATGCGCGCGATCGGCAGCGACCGGAAGCGGTCGAACACGCCCTTGTCCATGTCTTCGCGCAGCTGCGTGCCGGTGACGACCGAGGTCGTGATGACGGTCTGCACGAGGATGCCGGGGATGATGATCGGCAGGTAGCTCTGCACGTCTCCCGCGATCGCGCCGCCGAAGATGTAGGTGAACATCAGCGTGAACAGGATCGGCTGCACGGTCACGTCGATGAGCTGCTCGGGCGTGCGGCGGATCTTCAGCAGACCGCGGCCCGCCATCGTCAGGGTGTTCTGCACGGTCTGCGCGAGGCTCGCGGTGCGCGGGAGGTCGCGCTCGAGGGTGAGGGCGCTCATGAGCGGACTCCTTCCAGGTCATCCGCGCTCTCGCGCGCGGCGGTGTCGTCGGCCGGCACGCCGGTGCCGGTGAGGGTGAGGAAGACTTCGTCGAGGGTGGGCTGCTGCACGCTGAACTCGCTCAGGTGCAGGCCCGCGTCGCGGAAGGCCACCAGCAGGTCGGTGACCTGGTCGGGGTCGGACATCGGCACCGTGAGGCGCGCCGCCTCCGGAGAGACGATGGCCGTGGCATCCAGGACCCGTCCGACCGTGGCGCGGGCGACGTCGAGGTCGGAGCCGGGCTGGAGCCGCAGGACCAGCGACGCCTGCCCGACCGAGGCCTTGAGCTCCAGCGCGGTTCCCTCGGCGACCACGCGGCCGCGGTCGATCACGGCGATGCGGTCGGCGAGCTGGTCGGCCTCGTCGAGGTACTGCGTGGTGAGCACGACGGTGGATCCGGATGCCACGAGCCGGCGGATCGTGTCCCACCGACGCATGCCGCCGGAGAACTTCGCGAGGGGGCGGGAGGCGGCCTCGGTCAGGCCGAACTCCTCGAGCAGCTCGCTCGCCTTGCGGCGGGCATCGCCGCGGGAGAGACCGAGCAGGCGTCCGAAGATCATGAGGTTCTCGGTGGCCGAGAGCTTCTCGTCGACCGAGGCGAACTGCCCGGTCAGGCCGATGAGCTGGCGCACGACGTGCGGCTCGCGGGCGACGTCGTGGCCGAAGATCTCGGCACGACCGCCGTCGGGGCGCAGGAGCGTCGTGAGCATGCTGATGGTGGTGGTCTTGCCGGCGCCGTTGGGGCCGAGCACGCCGTAGACCGTGCCGGCTTCGACGACGAGATCGACGCCGTCGACGGCCCGATTGGAGCCGAATGTCTTGACGAGCCCTTCGGCTCGGACCGCGGGAGAGCGGGTGGATGAAGTGGTCATGAGGACAGAATGCGCCGGGTGTGCTGTCGCGCTTCTGTCACGGCGGTGGGTGCGCTGTCAGGGCACTGTCAGGGCTGCATTCTCCGTTTCCGACCTCCACATCGGACCGCCGTCACCAACCCGGCGCGAGCAGGTGGGCCGTCCCCAGAGACTCCGCGTCGCCTCCCAGGGCGGCATCCGCCTCCGAACGAGCTCGGGTCCACGGCCCGGGTTCGTCGGGGCGCTGAGCGACCCACGGCAGAGCGGCGCCGTCCCGCGTGTCAACGATCGGTCCGCGTTCCGGGCCGAGACGACGGAGTTCCTCCGCCCACCGTTCACCCCAGCGGCTCCAGCCGAGCCCCGCGATGATCGCTGCACCCACGCCGGGGCGGAGAGCCGCTTTCCAGACGTCACCGCCGAAGATCGAGACGGTCACATCGCCGAGTTCGAATTCCGCGGTCACCCCCTCTGAGAACCTCACCGTCCCGGCCCACGAAGCCGAGTGTCGCCGCCCACAGGATCTCTTCCGGCTCCCCCGCCCGTTCCGCCAGGGTGAGGAGGTATCCGTCCGGCACCGCCGCGACCGTGAACCTGATCTCGCCGCCCGCGTCGGCGAGAGTGAGTGAGGTGATGTCGTGGTGGGGGCGGAACCTCGCCTGAGCCGCGAAGGCGACCAGGTCCGGATCGAGCACGATCTCGGATGCCACCGGCTCCGCCCATCCGTGGGATTCGAGGAATCCATAGGGGATGCGTGATCGGATCTCTCGGTCGAGGTATCTCAGCACGAGGGCGAGCTCCGAGTAGGGCGGCCAGCCCCCGTCCGCGGGCGTGATGGAGACCCCGCGCTCGCCCTGGTCTATGGAGAATCCGAAACTGCCGCGGTCGTAGTTGAAGCGGACCGGGAAGTAGTTGTAGATCTCGAAAACGACCGAGAACTCGACGTGACTATCGCTGTCGACGACGTCCTGAACAACGCACCGGCTCACCTGTCTCCGAAAGTGTCGCGCAGCGCGCGCACCATCTCGCGGGCGCGCTCCGTCGCGGCGCCTCCCGAGGAGGTGTCAGCTCGCACGCGGGTCACCTCCCTCGCCACCTCGTCGGCATGCCCTGCCGCGGTCACGGTGCCCCGGATCGAGCACAACCGCCGTCATGTCAACCTCGGCCGTTCGCCAGCAACTGGGTATTCGTCAGAGCCTGTCCGGCCACACCCGCCACCTCGAAGACGCCGTAATCGACCATCACCGCAGAAAGTCGACCCGCGACGGCGGGGTCGTCCGTCAACAACTGCGCTCGAACAGTGGAACCCGTGACTTCCAGCACGCGGACCGGCACGCCGTCCAGCGCAGCGCGGAAGCTCAACTCATAGACTTCGCATTCGTTTGGTGACAGCGTGCGACTCCACGTCGCTCCACGGTGCTGAACCCACCCATCGCCCCCGGGCTCCACGTAGGAGGTGATCTCTACATCACCGGGACGCACGTCAGCGGCATACTCCGTACCGTTCCAGACCGCGCGGGTCCCGACGTAACGAGAAGAGGGATGCCACTCCCGGACCGGGGGCACCCCCCTCGCCGCAATCCAGCCGCGCGCGGCCCCCTCGTACGCGGCGATGAACTCCTGTCGTCCGTCGTCGTGCACCCGCCACAGCTCGGCGCCGGGTGAGTACCGAGTGGTCGACAAGATCCACACGGGCACGATCGCCGATCTGACGGGCCGGAGGAATCCGCTCGGGTACGTGGGCCAAGGACGCTCTGCGTGTGGCGGTGCGGAGAGCATCGCGCACGCCGGAAGCGCGAAACGCACGACATCGACCCACGGTTCCGCGCTCGGGGACACGCCGTACGCCTCTCGCAGAGTCGAGCCTGTCGAGAGGTCGCGGGCTGCCCCCGCCTCGACGACGAATCCGCCGACCTGGGAGTATCCACGTTCCCGTATGAGCTGCGACATCCCGGGATGCAGCAGCTTCTGCAGGACAGAGGTCACCTCGTCACCATGGGATGTTTCGTGGTCTCCACCCGTACATCCTCCACCTCGGACGGAGGGACGGTCGCCGACCACCCGTCGTTCTGGTTTCCGTCGAATCCCGCGGCGACAGCTTCATCGGGGCAGTTGCCGAGGTATCGGATCGCGACCTTCCCCCCGGACCGCGGCACGACTCCCTCGACACGGACCGACGTTCCTCGCCAGCGCCCGGTGACCTCCTGAGAGTATCGCGCGGTCAGCACGTCACGAGGAAGCGCGACCCACGGTTGGTCACCACCCGCGCTGAAGTCCTGCGCATCGGGGAACGTATCGATGGTGGGGGGCACATCTGTGTAGACACGAACGAAACCGTCGCCCCCCGACTGGCGGCGATATCGGCGGCCTCGGTACTCGAAGAACGTCTCACTGACGGGAATGGTCACCCTGCTCACCCCACCGGGATCCACTCGCCACCCCGCAGAACCGCGAACAGCCTTTGTGTGCCGTCATCGAGCACCTCCCACACCTCCGCGCCTTCCCTCATCTCGACATCGCGTGCGCGGTACTCCGGGATGATGTCATCTCCGGACTTGAGGAAGCCATTGCCGGTGAATGGCGGACTGTAGTGGTCGACCGACCCGTCTCCTCCCATCGAGCTATGCAGCTGCGGGTTGATCGACCCGGACGTGTCGATGTCCTGCTGGAACCGCAGAACGAACGACGACCGATCATCGGGGAGGAAGTTCGTACCCGGGTAGTCGAGACGGAGCGACCGGTAGAAGTCGGTGGGATTGGTGAGGTGAGACGTGTCCTCGACCACAGAGACGGAACCGGTGACACGGTCGGTGTTGTTGAGCACCATGTTCTCGCCCTGTCCCAGGACGAGTTCGACGGAGCCGTCGGGCTGGGTCGCGAAGTGCGGCTGATCCAGGACCTTCTGGTACACCGTGTCCGGAGTGAGCTTTTGAGTCAGGTCGTCACGCAGATCATTGACGATGTTCTTCTCCGCAGGCGTGAGCGTGTCGATCGGCCGATTGATCAAGTCGACGAACTGGTCGTGGGTCACACCGTGTCGTTGGAGCAGCGTGCTATCGATGCGACTCGTCCCCAGATCTTCCGGGGCGTACTTCGAGACGTGATCCGATCCGTCCATCAACGAGTACTCGCGCCCGCGAGGCCCGCGCCCTGTCCCTGAGCCCTCGAGCCCGGGGTCTGCCCCGGGCGGGCCGTCAGAGTGCGACCCTGGCGTCCCGTCCGTGTCACGAACACCGGGCCGCTCGTGTGGCAAGCCCCCGTCGCCGTCCCCGAGGTGGAGATGCTGAACGTCGGGGTCGCCCGCGTGCACGCGCGGAACATCCGCATCCGGGCGGACGAGGTGGTCGCCGCCGCGGATGTCGTCGAGCAGCGTCCCACCGTCGTCGAGCGGACTCCGGCCGAGAGTGCTCGCGAGGTCGTCCTGAGCGCCACCGAACTTCGCCAGGTCGTCGGCGAGGCCGCCGGGGCGAAGGGGAGAGCTGCCGAGATCGAGGCCGCGATCACCCGTCCCAACGCGGCCGACGTCGTCACCGAGACCCTCCGCCCCGCGCCCGCCCTTCAACCCGTCGAGGAGCGCCCCGCCGCCCTTGGTGGGGAGAACGAGCGTCGCGATGTTGAAGAGCGAGGTTCCGGCGGTAGCGCCGGGGTCTTTGCCCCAGTCCGACCATCCTTCGCCCCACTGATCGGGCGACGCGTTCCACCACTCCTCCGGCGCGTGGTAGCCCACGAAGCTGCCGAACAGGTCGATGTACGACCGGTACGAGTCGCGCATCCACTGCTGCTGCCACTCGAGGAACCCCGTGTCGGCGCCTTTCGCCTTCAGGTCCGCGATCTGCCCGGGTGCCACGACCTCCGTCATCACGGGCGCCATGAAGCCCATCGAGACGCCGGTCACCAGATGACCGAGCCCCATCCACGACTGCCCCCAGCCGGAGAGCCAGTCGCCGCCGCGGTCCGCCGCGCCCTGGAAGTCGCCGGACAGCATGTCGCCGACCATGCCCCAGGCCGGCGGGGGCCAGCTCTTGAAGTCGTAGCCGCCGACCAGCATGCCGAGGCCGCCGACCATGTCCCAGGCGCCGTTGAGAACGCCACCGGTGAAGTGCATCGGAAAGCCGATCGTCTTCTCGGCGCACGACTCCTCGCGCGGCGACGCGCTGCCCCAGTCGGTTTGAAGATTGTCGGGAGCCGTGGTCGCAGCCGGTGCGACGGCGTTCGTCGACAGCCCGGCCGAGCGGCGGATGGCGTTCGCGAGGTCCTCGTTCGCGACGCGCAGCTGCTCGCCGAGGAGGTAGCCCTGGTCGACGAGGTCCGCGTTGCGCTGAACCATGTCGGGGTCTTCCCACCAGTTGTCGACGGGAACGGCCATGAAGCTCACGGCGAGGTTGTTCGTCCAGGTCACGCGCGAGGCGAAGTTGTTCGCCTCGACCACGAACGCCTCGGCGTCGGTCCGCAGGTCGGCCAGCCGGGTGAGGATCGGCTGCACCGTCGTCACCCAGTCGGTGAGCGCGCTCGCGACCGCGGTCAGGTCGCCGCCGACGCGGTCGGAGGCGTCGCGCACGGGGTTCATCGCGACGTAGACCGACTCCGCGCCCGTCGATTCATAGGACGCCGGCAGGGTCGACCACGACGAGGCCACATCCGTCCCGGCCTGCTGGATCGAGCCGCCGCGGGACGAGATGTCGGCGGCCGCCTGGCTCACCCCGGCGAGGTCGAGGTCGTGGCCCGGGAGCTTCGAGGGATCGATGAGACCGTGCGACATCAGTACGGCACCGATCCGCCGTGGTGCCCGAAGGCCGCGGCATCCGGGGTCCAGGCCGACGCGGCGAGCGCCTGCGTCGTCGTCGCCATCTCGATGTCCCCCGCCGTGACGGCGTTGGTGGCGTCGATGACGGCCTGCCGCGCGCTCGGGATCCGCTGCTGGATGAGGGTGAGGTCGGGCGTTTGGGCTTCGACGAAGGCTTGCATCGCCTCGGCGACCTCGGCGGACCGGGTGCCGGCGACCGCCGCCGACAGCTGATCGGACAGGCCGGCGAGAGCCGTCACGAGCGAGGTCGCCGCCGTATCGACCCCGGTGAGAACCTGCTGCACCCCATCGGGGGACACACGCCATCCGGTCATCGTCCACCTCTGCTTTCGACCTCGACCATGATAGGAAACGTGGTCGATATGTCGAGAGACGCTCAGGGCACATTCAGCCATCCACTGATCGACGAGATCGTGGAGGGCATCGCGGTGTCCGAGAGCAGGGCTCCTCTGCTCGCCCTGACCGCGACCCGCACCGACCTGCTCCTGCAGGCCGGCAGGGCTCGGCATCCGCTCGCCTTCCTCACCGGAGACGGCACGCGCCTGACCGAGCCGATGCGCGCCGCGCTCGTGGCCACCCGAATCCCCTGGGTCGTGCGCACCGCCGGCGGCCTGCGCGACGGACTCACCTGGCGTCCCCTCGCCGACCTCGCGGCCGCGTTCGCCAGCGTGCCCGCCGCTCCCCACCCCGACGCCCTCTACCTCGAGCAGCCCACGACGCTGCAGCTGGTCGCGTCGGTGTCGGTGCGCCACCGCGCCGACGCATCGACCCGTCTGGGTGCCGCCCTCGAGGTCCTGGGCCGACCGGGCGAGGCGGCCCCGGTCGCGTGGGGTCCGAACGAGCCGGCCGAGTTCGCGTGGGACCGCCACGCCCTCACCGCGTTCGCGAGGGCCCGGATGCCGAGCGACACCCGCCTCATCGCGACCGGGGACACCGCGCGCCCGATGGTCGCGACGCTCACCGCCCGCCGCACGGCGCGCGGTGTGGAGGAGGTGACCGAGGCGCTCGTCTCGCTCGGAGCCCTCGATGACCCCGCCACCGACGCGCGCGCCGACGCGGCGGTCGAGCTCCTCGACGAACTCGCCGTCGCCCCGTGGCCCCTGATGGCGGCCCTGTTCACGCGGCCGGGCCGCGCCGACCTCACGACCTCGGCGTTCGTCGCGCCCACGCCGCGACCGCTCGCTCTGCTGATCGGGGCTCCCGCGGTGCGCGACCTCGCCCTCGACGCCGCGATGTGGGCGGAGCGCTTCGGCGCGCGCGTGGCCGGTCGCCCGCGCACGCCCGCTCTCGTGATCCCGCTCCGGCGCTCCGAAGAGCCCGCCGAGATCGCCTGGAACCGACTCGTCGAGATCGCCGAGACCCTCGGCGTCGAGCGCGTCGCGGAGCTGACGGGATTCCGCCTCGACATCGACGAATGGCGGAGCCGCTGATGCCGCACGAATACGTCCTCCTCACCCCGCGCGTGATCGGCCTGCGCGAAGTCGCCCACGCCGTCGCCGCGACCGAGCCGACGCTCGCCTACCGCATGGACGCCGGCGGCATGCAGATCGTGCTCGTCGACGGGGATGCCACCGTGCTGACGATCGTGCACCCGGTTCCCGCGCGGCCGGCCGAGGTTCGGCGACTTCTCGGCGACGATGCCCCGTCCGACGCGGAGCCGCACTGGTGGATCGACCTCGTCGCGCCGTGGGACGCCGAGGAGCGCGCGGCCCGTGTCGTCGCGGCGCTGACGGCCGTGTCGGGCGGAACGGCCCGCGACCTGGCTCCCGGCGGGAGGGGCTGAGAGCCGGAGCTCCTCGCTATCCGGGCGGACGCAACTGCGTGAGCTTCACCTCGTGCACGGTCCAGACCGCGACGGAGAGGAACGGCAGCACGGCGATGAGGGGGAAGAACCCCGTCAGAGCCGTGACCAGGTAGCCCACCGCGATGACCACGACGGTGACGACGCAGACGACCTCGATCGCGCGCTGACGGGCGAACAACCAGATCGCGCGCGCGACCGCTCGATCGCGCAGGGGGCCCAGGGTCCCCACACCGATCACGACCGTGCAGATCAGTCCCAGCGCCGCTCCCACGCGGGAGCCCACCGGCGCGCCGAAGGGCTGCGCGAAGATCGCAAAGGTGAAGAAGGGCACCATCGCCGTCACGATCGTGACGAGACCGATCAGCTGGCGCACGAGCAGCGCCGTGGCCACCTGGGCGAGATAGGGCGGTGTGCGCGCGAGCGGGTTCTCGCTCAGTACTCGACGCGCCGTCCGGACCGCCGCGGCCCGCTGCCCGTTCATGACCTGCGCCGCGGCGAGCATCTGTCCCACCCGCGGATCCGTCGGGCTGATCCGGACCGCTTCCTCGGCGAGGCGCAGAGCCTCGGCGCGTCGCGGAGCGTGGACGACGGCGATCGACGACGCCGTGATCAGCGCGTCGATCCGCTCATCGTCCGACGCGGCGTTCGCGAGCGCCGCTTCCGCCTCGATCCGGGCGGGTTCCCAGAGCCGACGCTCGCGCAGAATCCTCGCGAGAACCACGCGGAACTCGCAGCGCGTGGGATCGAGCCGGACGGCCTCACTCGCCCAGCCCGTCGCCTCGACCGGATCGCGGGTCATCGTGATGCGGGCGAGCAGGGCGGCGGCATCCGGTCGCAGCTCCGCGTGCGCGAACGCGAGCCTCGCGTCACGCTCCGCGGCCTCGAGCGCGCCCGTCTGCAGGCGCGCGTAGGCCATCAGCGCGAGGGCGGGCCCGTGGTCGGGCTGCTCCGCGAGCACCCGCTCGAGCACCCCCTGCGCCCTCTCCGGCTCATCGAGCAGGAGGTACCGCCGCGCCTCGGCGATCGGGTCGGGAGCCATGTCAGAGGCGGTGGCGTTTGAGGTAGGCCCGCAGTTGGCCGAACGTGCCGTCGTCGATCCCGTACTCGAGCACCGGCTTGATCTGCTCGAACCACTCCCGCGTGGAGGCCACGACCCTGGCCGCCGCCCTCTCGAGATCGGCGGTACCGATCATGCGGGGAACCCCGGATGCCACGGACTCGGTGAACGCGGCCTCGATCGCCTGGTGCACGACGTAGGCGATGTCGGCGCCGGAGAACTCGGCGGTCCGCCGCGCCACCTCGCGCGCGTCGACCGCGGCCACGGGCTTGTCGCGCAGGGTGTTCTCGACGATCGCGACGCGCGCGGGCTCGTCGGGCGGGAGCACCAGCACGGTGCGGTCGAGGCGTCCGGGACGGCGGAGGGCCGGGTCGACGTCCCACGGGCGGTTCGTGGCGGCGAGGATGTAGATGCCGTCGTTGTCGGCATCCACCCCGTCGAACTCTTCGAGCAATTGGCTGGCGAACATGCGCAGGTACTGCGACGAGGATCCGCCGGAGGTCCGTCGGCCCCCGATCGCGTCGAACTCGTCGATGAAGATCACGCACGGGCGCGCGGCGCGAGCCGCCTCGAAGAGGGAGTGGATCGCCTGCTCGGTCTCGCCGAAGTGCGGGCGCACGAGGTCGGCGAGGGTCGCGTGCACGAAGTTCGCCTCGAGCTCGCCCGCGATCGCGCGGGCGATGAAGGTCTTGCCGCACCCGGGCGGGCCGTACATGAGCAGGCTGCCGCGCGCGGCCTTGCCGAACATGCGGGCCATCTCGGGGTTGCGCATCGGCAGCAGGAACGCTCCGTTGAGGTGCTGCTTGACCTCGTCGAGCCCCGCGACGTCGGCGAGGGTCACGGCCGGACGCTCGACGTCCCACACCGGCTTCTCGACCTGCTCCGCGGCGATCCCCACGAGGGGCGGGTCGTCCGTCGGGGTGCCGGGCGCGGCGGGGGCCGGCGGGGTCGTTGCGGCGGGTGGGGGCGCGGCGCCAGGCGGCGCGGCGGCGGGAGGCGTCGTGCCGGGCGGTGTCGCGGCGGGCGGGGTGGCGGCAGGCGACGTCGCCCCGGGCGCAGGAGGCGGAGGCACCGCGGCCGGGCCCGCCGGAGCGGCACTCGTCGCGCTCGCGTCGGGCGTGGCATCCGGAGTCCGTCCCGCGCGCAGACGCGCCGCCGCCAACCGCGCGCGCAGCACGCTCACCGTGGCCGCGTTGGCTCCCCGCTCGGCGACGTGCTCGATCTCGACGGCGGCCTCGTCGAGGTGATCCTGCAGGAGCAGCTCGACGAGGTCGACGCGCAGACCGATGTTGCCGGGGTCGGCCGCGACGGCCGCCCGGATGATGTCGACGAAGTCCTCGGAGCCCGTCATGGCCCGATCAGGCTCCGCGCAGCCGTTCGGCGAGGTAGCCGTGGAGCGCGTCGAGGCCGATGCGCTCCTGGCCCATCGTGTCGCGGTCGCGCACGGTCACGGCGTTGTCGTCGAGCGAGTCGAAGTCGACCGTGACGCAGAACGGGGTGCCGATCTCATCCTGGCGACGGTAGCGGCGACCGATCGCGCCGGCGTCGTCGAAGTCGATGTTCCAGCCCGCCGCGCGCAGCGCGTCGGCGGTCTCGCGGGCCAGCGGCGACAGGCGCTCGTTGCGCGACAGCGGCAGCACCGCGACCTTGACGGGCGCGAGACGCGGGTCGAGCTTCAGCACCGTGCGGGTGTCGGTGCCGCCCTTGGCGTTCGGCACCTCTTCTTCGCGGTACGAATCGACGAGGAACGCCATCATGGCGCGGGTCAGGCCGAACGAGGGCTCGATCACGTAGGGCGTGTACTTCTCGCCCGACGCCTGGTCGAAGAAGGTGAGCGACTGGCCCGACGCCTCGGAGTGGCTCTTGAGGTCGTAGTCGGTGCGGTTGGCGACACCCATGAGCTCGCCCCACTCCTTGCCCGGGAAGCCGAAGCGGTACTCGACGTCGATCGTGCCGGCGGAGTAGTGCGCGCGGTCGTCTTCGGGCACGTCGAAGCGCTTCATGTTCTCGGGGTCGATCCCGAGGTCGATGAACCAGTTCCAGCAGGCCTCGACCCAGTGCTCGAACCACTCGTCCGCCTCGGCGGGGGGCGTGAAGTACTCGATCTCCATCTGCTCGAACTCGCGCGTGCGGAAGATGAAGTTGCCGGGAGTGATCTCGTTGCGGAACGCCTTGCCGACCTGGCCGACGCCGAACGGGGGCTTGCGACGGGATGCCGTGAGCACGTTCGAGAAGTTCACGAAGATACCCTGCGCGGTCTCGGGGCGCAGGAAGTACAGGCCCGACTCGTCGTCGACGACACCGAGGTAGGTCTTCACCAGGCCCGAGAAGGACTTGGGCTCGGTGTACTGGCCCTTCGTGCCGCAGTTGGGGCACGGGACGTCGGCGAGACCGTTCTCGGCCTTCCGGCCCTTGCGAGCCTCGAAGTCCTCGATGAGGTTGTCGGCGCGGAAACGCTTGTGGCAGTGCAGGCACTCCACGAGCGGGTCGGTGAAGGTCGCGACGTGACCCGAGGCCTCCCACACGCGCTTGGGCAGGATGATGCTGGAGTCGAGGCCCACCATGTCGCCGCGGCCCCGGACGAAGGTCTGCCACCACTGCCGGCGGATGTTCTCCTTCAGCTCGGTGCCGAGGGGGCCGTAGTCCCACGCCGAGCGCGAGCCGCCGTAGATCTCACCAGCCTGGAACACGAACCCGCGGTGGCGGGCGAGGGCGATGACCTTGTCGAGGCGGGACTGTTCGGCCACGGTGGCTCCAATGGTCGGGAAAGCTGTGGGATGCCGCGGATGACGCGGACCCCCAGTTTACCGAAGCGGCCCGTCACCGCCGGGCCTCCCCCGGCTCAGCGCGTGAGGCGCTCGCGCCGGACGGTCACGGCATCCAATGCAGCCTCGTCGATCTCGACGCCGAGGCCCGGGCCGGTGGGCACGCGCACGTGCCCGTCCTCGAGCACCGCGGGCTCGGTGACGATGTCGCGCGTGTAGAAGCGGGCGGATGCCGAGATGTCGCCGGGCAGCGTGAAGCCGGGGAGCGCGGCGAGAGCGGCGTTGGCCGCCCGGCCGATCCCCGTCTCGAGCATGCCGCCGCACCACACGGGGATCCCGGCCTCCCGGCAGAGGTCGTGCACCGCGACCGCTTCGAGGTACCCGCCCACGCGTCCCGCCTTGATGTTGACGATCGCCGCGGACCCGAGCTCCCGCGCATCGGCCGCGGCCTTCGCCGAGACGATCGACTCGTCGAGGCAGACGGGTGTGCGGAGCCTCTTCGCGAGCCGGGCGTGATCGACGAGGTCGTCCTCCTGCAGGGGCTGCTCGATGAGCAGCAGGTCGAAGCGGTCCAGTTCAGCCAGGGTGTCGGCATCCTGAAGCGTGTACGCCGAGTTCGCGTCGACCTGCAGCGGGATGTCGGCGAAGGTCCCGCGGACGGCGGCGGTGTCGGCGACATCGCGCCCGGGCTTGATCTTGATCTTGATGCGGACGTAGCCCTCGTCGAGGTACCCGCCCACGACGTCGACGAGAGCAGCGGGATCGCTCTGGATGCCGACCGAGACGCCGGAGGGCACGCGGGTCTTCTCGGCGCCGAGGTAGTCGCCGAAGCTCCGCCCCTCGGCGCGCAGGGCCGCGTCGATCACCGCGAGCTCGAGGCCCGCCTTGGCCATGCGGTGCCCGACGAAGGGCTGCAGGATGCCGGGGACCTCCTCCGGCGCGAACGTGCGGCGCGCGAGCAGGGCCGGTGCGAGGTAGCGGCTCAGCACGTCCCACGCGCCCGCCGTGTACTCGCTGGAGTACAGGGGCGCGGCCATCGTCACGACCTCTCCCCAGCCCACGCCGTCCGACGTCTCCGCCGCGACGACGATCACCTCGCGCACGGTCTCGGTGCCGAACGACGTCGTGAACGGCGACACGAGGGGCAGGTGCAGGACGCGGAGCTCCACGGCATCCAGGGTCACGGGCGAGGCGGCGCGGGTGAGGGGCATGACGGCAGGCTAACCGCGCGGCCGCGCGGACCGGGGGTGACGCGGCGGCGAGCCGGGGGCGCGGCCGCGGCGAGCGAAACTCCTGAGGGATCGGCGCCCGGGCCGCCTGTCGGGGCACGAGCGACCTGCCGGCGCCGATTGTTCAGGAGTTCCGCCCGCGCCCGGCCGGAAGGCGGGCCGCGGCACGAGCGGATACGCCGGGGTGGCCCCGCCGGGAGACGCGACCGTAACGCCCACGCCCGCACCTGGCAAGGCCGACGACCGCGCGGCCCCGCGCGCGTACGGTCGGGCGCATGAGCGACGACTTCACCCCCCGCCACGCGATCGTCACCGGCTCCGATTCGGGCATCGGTGCGGCCACCGCCCTCGCCCTCGCCGACGCCGGGATGGACGTCGCGGTCACGTACCACTCCGACAAGGACGGCGCCGAGGAGACCGCCGCCGCGGTGCGCGCCCGGGGATCGCGCGCGATCGTCGCGCAGTTCGACGCGACCGATTTCGACGCGGTTCCGGATGCCGTGAACGCCATGGCCGACGAGCTCGGCGGCCTCGACGTGTTCGTGAACAACGCCGGCGGCGGCATCGGCGGCTCGTTCCTCGACCTCGACTTCGACACCTGGCGCACCGACATCTCGCTCAACCTCGACGGCGCCTTCCTCGCCCTGCACACCGCCGCGCGCCGCATGGTGAAGGCCGGCAACGGCGGCCGCCTCATCGTCGTCTCGAGCGTGCACGAGCACCAGCCGCGGGTCGGATCCGCGCCGTACGTCGCCGCGAAGCACGGCGTCGGCGGCCTCATCAAGACCATGGCCCTCGAGCTCGGGCAGTACGGCATCACCGCGAACGCCGTCGCGCCGGGAGAGATCGCCACCCCGATCAACGACATGTCGTCGGAGGATGCCGAGCGCACCCACCGCCCCGGCATCCCGCTCGGCCGCCCGGGCAAGCCCGAGGAGATCGCCGACGTGATCCGCTTCCTCGCCTCGCCCTCGGGGTCGTACGTCACGGGCGCGAGCTGGGTCGTCGACGGCGGGATGCTGCAGATGGGCCCGCAGGCGGGCTCGCACATGGACTCGGACGCGTGGCGTTCGGCCGGAGAGAAGTGAGAGCGATGAGCGACGAGAAGAGCTTCGAAGAGAACCGCCACGACCAGCTGACGAGCGCGCCGAAGGCCACCGAGGAAGACGCGGCCCCGCGCTTCGACGTGACCGAGCACGACGGCGTCACGCGCATCGACGTGCGCGACGACGCGGCGGTGCGCCCCGGCCCGGGTCAGGGCGATCCGGCCGCGGAGAAGGACGAGCCCGTCTCGGGCGCCTGAGTCTCAGACGATCAGGTAGCCGCGGCGGTCGAAACCGCCGATCCGACGACCGGATGCCAGCTGCCCCCGCAGCCCGTCCCGCACGCGCACGCGCCACGCGGCGGCCGCCGCCGGGTCGGTGCGGCGAAGGGCCTCGATGTCGTCGGGGATCTCGACGACCGCGTGGACGGTGTCCTCCGCCGGTGTCGGGGCAGGCGGCTCGGCGAGCGCCCACGCGACCATGAGCCGGTCGGACTCATCGCCGCGGTTCACGTCGTCGGGCATCTCGCCGTACTGGTTGACGAGGTAGTCGGTGACGCGCGTGCCGAGGACGGCGAGATTGAAGTGCGCGTTGCGCGCGATGAGCGGGTCGAAGGTCCACGTGATGCGCCCGACGCCCCGCTCGAGCGCCCACTCCCGTTGGTGGTTCTTCAGCTGTCGGCCGAGCCCGCGGCCCTGGTGACCGGGCAGCACGCCGGTGATGTGCGAGTGCATCGACCGCTCGGCGGGCGGGCCGAAGAAGGCCGCCGACGCGCCGATCATGCGCTCGCCGTCGAAGAGCCCGACGACGTAGTTGCCCGAGTGCTCGAGCGCGCGCAGAATGTTCGCCGGCATCGTCGCGCGGTCCCCGGCCCAGACGGCGTCGAAGAGGCGCGACGCCTCGTGGATCCCCTCGACCGTCTCGAGGGGACGGATGTCGATCTCGCTCATGCCCCGAGTCTGGCATCCGGCGGTGGCGGCCGCGCCGCGCTCCCGCGCCGCGCCGCGTCCGCCCCGCGTCCCACGTTCGGCAGAGCATGTCCCACTTCCTGCCGCCTGGCACCGCTGTACGCCGCAAGAAGTGGGACGCGACTGGCGGGACCGGGGCGCCCGAGGAGCGGGACCGGAGCGTGACGAAGAGGCCCACCGACTCGTCTCAGCCAGGACGCCCGCCGACCACGGGCCCGACGAAGGGGAGAGACGATGAGAGCCGGACGCATCACCACCGCCCGCCGACAACGGGGCGTCTTCGTCGCGACGGGGATCGGTGCGGGGCTCGTCGTCCTCATCGCCCTGGGGCTGTTCCTGCCGCTCGTCGGCTTCCTCGCCGGCACGACCGCCTCGACCGCGGGGCTCATCCCCTTCCCCGCGCTGAGCGTGACCCTCGTGACGCTGATCGGCGCCGCCCTCGCCGCGGGGCTCCTTCTCCTCGCGCTCACCCGCCGTCGCACCGGCTTCGCGATCGTGTGGGTGGTGCTCGCCGTCGTCGTCGCGCTCGCGGTGACGGTGTTCCCGGTGGTGGCCGTGGCATCCGGGTCCGCGGAGCGCGCCTCGGACGTCGGCCCGATCCTCGGCGACCTGTGGAGCCGGCTGACCGGTCAGGTCTGAGCCGTCAGCGAGGCAGCTTGTCGATCCCGCCGACGTGGCGGATCGTGCGTCCGCGCTCGACCGCGATCGCGATCCCGCCGAGGAGCCACAGGGGCACCTGCATGAGGAACGCCCAGCGGAAGGCATCCAGAGAGTAGGTGTCGGGGGTGCCCGCGCCCTGCACGTCCATCGCGATGCCGATGAAGAGGATCGCGAGGAGCG
The DNA here is from genome assembly GCA_029239635.1 of Microbacterium sp. GTDB lineage: Bacteria > Actinomycetota > Actinomycetes > Actinomycetales > Microbacteriaceae > Microbacterium. Next base: position 36,096 of record JARBUN010000018.1, read on the forward strand.
CCGCGAGGAACCCGCCGCCGTTCACGATGCCCGTCGCGGTGCTCAGCCGGTGGCTCGGCGTGAACGTGCGCGCGTGGTCGAACGCGATCATCGACGCGGGGCCGCCGGTCGACAGCGCGAACATCAGCACGATCAGCAACCACACCGGTGCCGGTCCCGGCCAGACGATGACGACGATCCAGACCGCGGCCTGGAACACCACGGTCGGCAGCACCAGCCAGCGCGAGCGCCGCGTCGGATGCCGGCTCGACAGCGCACCGATCACCGGACCGCACAGGATGCCGAAGAACACGAGCGTCGTCATGATGAGCGACGCGGTGGCCGGCGCCAGCCCCTCCCCCGCGGTGAGGAACGGGAAGCCCCACAGCAGCATGAACGCGGTGCCCGCGAACGGCGTGGCGAAGTGCGACCAGAAGCCCAGTCGTGTGCCGGGGTGCGCCCACGACTCGCGGAAGCCCTGCCGGAGATCGGCCGAGGACTTCACGACGCGGATCGCGCCCGTCTGCGTGTCGACGGAGGTGTCGACGGGGTCGGCACGGCGTTCGGGAGGGCGGTTGCGGATGATCACGTACGTCAGCACGCCGAAGAGCACACCGAGACCGGCCACGCTGCCGAACGCGACGCTCCAGCTCGTCGCGTGCAGGAGGGCGGCCAGCGGCACGACGGCGATGATCTGCCCGAACTGACCGATGATCCCGGTGAGCTGCACGAGCAGGGGCGCCCGCTGGGCCGGGAACCACGTGGCGATCACGCGCAGCACGCTCGGGAAGATCGCCGCGTCTCCGGCTCCGATGAGGACACGGGCCAGGATGCCGATCCCCACCGCGTCGGCGGATGCCATGACGAGCTGGCCCGCGGCCATCAGCAGCATGCCGATCGCGATGATCGGGCGCGCGCCGAACCGGTCGAGGAGCAGGCCCACCGGGATCTGCATCGCGCCGTAGACGAAGAGCTGGATCACGGCGAACATCGACAGCGCCGAGGCGTCGGCGTGGAAGCGGGTGGCGGCGTCGACGCCCACGGCCGAGAGCGAGGTGCGGTTCACGATCGACACGACGTACGCCAGGAGACCGACGCCCCACAGCAGCCACGTGCGCCACCCGGGGCGGTCGAGGCGCAGGGTGTCGGTCACGCATCCAGGCTATCCGCGTCCACCGACATCGGTCCGCCCGCGAGCTCACGCCGAGCGACGGACACGCTCAGGAGGGAAGCGGGCTGCCGAGCACGCCGGACATGCGCTCGCGGACCTCGTCGAGATGCCGGGTCAGCGGCATCCCGCCCTCGTCCGCCAGCCAGCGCTCGAGGGCGGTCTGCAGCAGTTCGACGGTGACACCCGCCACCACGCGCGACGTGAGCGGATCGCTCCCCCGCTCGGCGCAGCCCGCGCGGATCGCCTCGCGCAGGTCGGCCTGCTTCTGCAGATCGCGTTCCCGAAGGGACGGCTCGGCGTCGATGATGCGACGCGAGGCCGCCATCTGATCGCGCCGCGGTTCGAATCTCTCCACGGCGAGCGCCCGCAGCCCCGTCCAGGCGATCGCGAACGCGGGAGCGGCGGGCGGCGCGGCGCGGAGCATCGCCGTCGCCCGGGAGGGGATCTCGTCGTCGCCGAAGAACACTTCGCGCTTGTCGCTGAAGTGGCGGAAGAACGTCCGTCGGGTCACGCCGGCGCGCTCGACGATGTCGGGCACGGTCGTCGCGCCGAAACCGCGCTCCTCGAACAGCTCCAGGGCGGCGGCACGGAGCCGCTCTCTCGTGTCGGGGGCCCATCTCGCCATGCCGTCGAGCATAGGTGATGTCACGAGGTGTCATCAGGTCTATAGTGAAGACACTTCGTGTCATCACTGCGGAAAGGCCTCGATGTCCACCCACGCTGCGGCGATCATGCCCGCACCCCGCGCCCGCCTGACCGCGACGACCCTGCCCACCCCGACGCCCGCGCCCGACGAGGTCCTCGTCCGGGTGCGGGCGGTCGCGGTCAATCCCGTCGACTGGGTGATCCAGGGCACCGGCCGGGTCACGTATCGGTGGCTGCGCACTCCGGCCGTCCTCGGCTCCGACGTCGCGGGGGAGGTCCTCGCGATCGGAGCGAACGTCACGCGCTTCCGCGTCGGTCAGCGGGTCTTCGGCCTCGCAACGGGTACCGACCGCGGGCGCGATCCGCTCCGCGAGGGCGCGTTCCAGGATGCCACCGTGCTCAGCGAGCGGCTGACGGCGGCGACACCGGCGGCGCTCTCCGACGAGGAGGCTGCCGTGCTCCCCCTGGGGGTGTCGACCGCGGCGTGCGCGCTGTTCCAACCCGCCCACCTGGGGCTTCCTCTTCCCTCGGCCGAGACCGCGGGGGACTCCGCCGGCGTCGTGGTGGTCTGGGGAGGTTCGAGCAGCGTCGGGATGAACGCCATCCAGCTGGCGCGCGCCGCCGGGTACGACGTCGTCAGCACCGCTTCTGCACGCAACGCCGACCTCGTGCGGTCGCTCGGGGCCGACGCCGTCGCCGACCACCGCTCCCCCACGGCCGTCGACGACCTCGTCGCCGCGATCGGCTCCCGCACCGTCGTCGGCGCCGTCGCGCTCGGCGCGGGGTCGGCGGACGCGTGCATCGACATCCTCGCGCGGACGGGCGGCACCCGACTCGCCCTGGCCAGCACCCCGTACTCGCTGGCGGGCCTGGTCGGCCGACGCCGCCTGTTCCCCGCGATGGTTCCGGTGTTCTCGCGGATCGGGCTCGCGACGGCCCGATCCATGCTGCGCGCCCGACGCCGTGGCATCCATGCCGCATTCGTGTGGGGAAGCAGCCTGCGCGACGATGACCTCGGGCCGCGGCTCTGGGGCGAGGTCGTGCCCCGGCTCCTGGCCGACAGGAGCCTGCGCGCCCTCCCCGAGCCGACGATCGTCGGCACCGGACTCGAGGCCGTTCAGAACGCCCTCGATCAGCAGCGGGCGGGCGTCTCGGCGCGCAAGATCGTGGTCCGGCTCTGATCGCAGCCGAAACGGGACGGGGCGTGGTCGGAGACCTCACCCGGGCACGGCAGAATGGTCCGATGGTCTCCGCGAGCCCCCATCTGCAGCCCGATCACGCGTGCCTCATCGTCCACGGCAGCGACACCCCCGGCATCATCGCCGCGGTGTCGGCGCTCATCGCCCGCCAGGGCGGCAACATCGTCGCCTTCGACCAGTACTCCGACGACCCGCGCGGGGGCGCGTACTTCCAGCGGGTCGTGTTCTTCCGCCCCGACCTCGCCGCCGCCTTCCCCGAGATCGAGGCCGACCTGGCCCAGACGCTCGGCGACGGCTTCGAGCTGGAGTGGACGCTCACCGACCTCTCCACGCCCAAGCGCATGGCGATCCTCGCCTCCAAGCAGGACCATTGCCTCCTCGACCTGCTGTGGCGTCACCGACGCGGCGATCTGCCCGTCAGCATCCCCATGGTCGTGTCGAACCACACCACCGCGGCCGAGGACGTGCGCTCGTTCGGCGTCCCCTTCTTCCACGTTCCGTCGACCCCCGGCCCCGACAAGTCGGCATCCGAGGCGCGCATTCTCGAGCTGCTGGTCGGCAATGTCGATTTCGTCGTGCTCGCGCGGTACATGCAGATCCTCTCGCCCGACTTCCTCGAGAAGATCGGGGTGCCGGTGATCAACATCCACCACTCGTTCCTCCCGGCCTTCATCGGCGCCGAGCCGTACAAGAAGGCCAAGCAGCGCGGGGTCAAGCTCATCGGCGCGACCTCGCACTACGTCACGAGCGACCTCGACGAGGGTCCGATCATCGAGCAGGACACCGTGCGCGTCACCCACGCCGATTCGGCCGCCGAGCTCGCGCGCCGGGGCGCGGATGTGGAACGTCAGGTGCTCTCGCGCGCGGTCCTGTGGCACGCCGAGGACCGCGTCATCCGCCACGGCAACCACACGATCGTCTTCTGACGCGGGCCTCGCGCCGGTCACCCTCGGCGCATCGCCGAGAACGCCGGTGATTCGCGAGGCCGCACGCGTTTGCGCGGAGAAGCATGCGGCCTCGGCGAACGCGTGCGGTCTCGGCGACGCGCTCCGGCAGCTCGCCGCAGACGCGTCCCCGTGGCGGCAGCGGAAGTCAGGGGCTGAGGTGATGCGCGCCGTCGGGAAGACGCCGGCGGCGCCACGACCCGAGGATGTGCTCCTCCATCGCCACGCGGGCGGCGGCCGCGTCGCCCGCCTCGATCGCCTCGAACACGCGCTCGTGTTCGGCGAGGGTGCGCGGCACGGCGTCGACGGGGTTGTTGCCGTCCCATCGGGCGCTCTGGCGCGGGCGCACGAAGAACGATCGCGCGATGGTCGCCGCGATCTGGTTCTTGGATGCCGCCATCACCGACAGGTGGAACTGCATGTCGGCCTCGAGGAACGCGGGGTTGTCGTCCTGCAGACGCCGCATGTCGTGCAGGTGCCCCTGGATCTGCCCGACCGACTCGGGGCTTCCGGTGGCCGCGACCTCACCGGCCATGACGCCCTCGAGCGCCGCGCGCACCACACTGACCTCGTCGAGCACGCCGAGCGACTCGTCGTGGCGCACGAGGGAGTCGAACACCAGCGGGTCGAGCACGTTCCAGTCGTTGAAGGGGCGCACGCGCGTACCGCGGCCCTGGGCCACCTCGACGAGCCCCTTCTCCTGGATCCGCTTGACGCACTCGCGGATGACCGTGCGGCTGACGCCGAACTCGTCGCACAGGGCCTGTTCGGGCGGGAGGTACTCCCCGACCGCCATCGCGCCCGTGACGATCAGCTCCACGAGCTCCTCGAGGACCCGAGCCCCGATCCGGTCGATCTGCCCGCGCTTCGGCACCCCGGCGCGAGGCTCGGGGGCGGGAAGCATGGAGAGCACTCTACTCCGCCCGCCGCTCCACGTTCCGGCGGACGCCGAGTTCCAACCCGGTCCGACTGTCGCGCACGTGAGGGCCTCTCTCACCGCCCCAGACGAAGTCCGCCGCCCCGTCGTGAAGCGCTTCGTCCACGACGATCCCCCCGCCGGGACGGTCGCCCAGCACGAGTCCGCCGTCCGCCACCTCGTAGTCGACCGTGACCCCGGCCGGCATCTGCGGCGTGGTGACCTCGGTCAGCAGGTGGTTGGGGATCGCCGTCGCCACGGCCATGGTCGACGGGTTCGAGGTCATCCCGATGGGGCTCACGGGCAGGTCGCGTGCGTGGGCCGCCACGGCCACCCGCAGCGAGTGCGTGACCCCCCAGACCGCCGCCGCCTGGACGATGTCGACGGCCTCCGCGTCGAAGAGCTGCCTATACTGCTCGAGCCCCGTGAGGTTCTCGCCCGTCGCGACGGCCGGGGAGATGGCATCCCGCAATCGGCGCATACCGGACGCGTCCCACCGCCGCAGCGGTTCCTCGACCCACGCGATCTCGACGCTCTGCTCGAGGTGCTGGATGTAGCGGATGGCCTGCGGGAGGTTCCACGACTCGTTCGCGTCGAGCATCACGAGCGGTTCGTCGGTCGCCTCGCCGAGCACGTCGCGGACGAGCGCGAGGCGCTCGGCGTCGTGGCGGTAGTTGCGTCCCCCCTTCAGCTTCGCGGCGGTGAAGCCGCGGTCGCGCATCGACGCGTAGAACTCGGCGAGCCCCGCCGAGTCGAGGGCGATGTCGAGCCCCGACGCGTAGCCCGGGACGAAGCGGTCCCGGCCCCCGAGCAGGCGCCACAGCGGTTCGCCGAGGGCTTTCGCCTTGATGTCCCAGAACGCGCTGTCGAGCGCTCCGATGCCCCCGAACACGGCGCCGCCGTGCCCGTTCTTGAACATGCGCGCGATCATGCGGTCGTACAACCACGACGTCGCGCGCGGGTCCTCCCCCTCGACGGCCTCGAAGAGCTGCGGGATGCCGTCGTGCATCCCCATCCCGACCCCCTCGATGCCCTCGTCGGTCTCGACGATGACCAGCGGCAGGGCCGTGACACCCGAGGCGATGTAACCGTTGACATCGCCGACCGGGCGCCCCCAGTCGAGCGTGGTGTTGACCAGGCGGTATCCCGTGATCTTCATGACTGAACCTCTTCCCCCCGGGTGACCGGGGTCATTCCTTCGTCCCGCCCGCCGTCATTCCTTCGACGAGGAACCGCTGCGAGAACAGGAACACGATGAGGATCGGCGCGATGGACACGATCGTGGCCAGCGCCATCACCGGCAGATCGAGAGTGACGGATGCCGATGAGGTGGGGTTGAACAACGGCACATTCGACAGCAGCTCGGCGAGCCCCACCTGGATGGGCGCCTTGCGGCCGGGTTCCATCACGAAGGGGAGGAAGTAGTTGTTCCAGTTGCCGACGAGGTTGAAGAAGCCGACCAGCGCGATCACGGGCGTCGCGAGAGGGAGGGCCACGGAGCGGAAGACCCGCAGCTCGCTCGCGCCGTCGATCCGCGCGGCGTTCAAGAGATCCTGCGACACGCTCGTCGTGAAGTAGATGTACGTGAGATACACCCCGAACGGGAAGAACGAGAACGGCAGGATGACGGCCCACGGGGTGCCGACGAGCTTGAGCGCACTCATCTCGAGGAACACCGGCAGCACGAGGGCGGTGTTGGGGATGAGCATGACCACGAGCGTCAGGATCAGCAGCAGCCCGCGGAAGCGGAACCTCGTCATGGCGAGCGCGTACCCCGCGGGGATCGTCACGATGAGGGTGATGACGAGGGCCACTCCGGTGTAGAGCGCGGCGTTGCCGGTCCACTGCCAGATGATGCCGTTCTGGAACTCGCTCAGCCGCGCCCAGTTGTCGGCGATCGTGGCGAAGGAGCCGAAGGAGAACGGCGGTTGGCCGGTCAGCTCGGTCGACGACTTCGTCGGCGCCAGCAGGAGCCAGACGATCGGCATCCCGAAGACGAAGACGAAGACCAGGATGACGACGGTGACGAGAGCCTTCCCCAGGAAGGCCGCAGGGGTCACCGTGCGCGCGGTCGCGCGGGACTTAGTCGCGTTCAAAGAGTCCTCCTCGGAAGACGAAGAAGGCCGCAAGACCGGCGGCGACGAGCAGCAGCATGAGCGAGATGGCCGCCGAGCCGTTGAAGTCGTTCTGGCGGAAGGCGTAGAGGTAGGCGACCTGGTTCAGGGAGTAGTCGAGACCGACGACGCCCTTGCTGGCCTGCGAGAGCACGCGCGGTTCGACGAAGAGCTGCGTGCCGGCCGCCAGCGACATGACGGCCATGTACGAGATCCACTTGCGCAGCAGGGGGATCTGGATGTACCAGGCGGTCGCGATGGGGCCGGCGCCGTCGATGCGGGCGGCCTCCATGACCTCGACGTTGATGTTGTTCAGGGCGCCGTACATGATGACGATCCAGCCACCGGCACCGGCCCAGAACGCGATGACGGTGAAGACGACCGGGAGGTTGCCCTCGTTGCCGACGACGTCGACGAAGGTGTTGAAGCCCAGCGCGCGGAGGAGCCCGCTGACCGGGCTGACGGTCGGGTCGAGCATGAAGAGCCACAGCAGCACGCTCGACGCGCCGGCGAGCGCGCCCGGGATGTAGAAGATGAAGCGCGACGCCGACGACAGCCACCGCACCCGGATCGCATGCACGATCACCGCGAGGATCACGACGATGATCACGAGGCTGGTCAGCCAGATGGCGATGAAGGCGGCGACGTGGCCGACGGCGGGGAGGAACCGATAGTCCTGCACCGTCTTGAGGAAGTTGTCGAAGCCGACGAAGGCTCCGTCCTTGGTGAACGCCAAGTACGCGGCGTAGAGGGTCGGCAGGATGCCGAACGCCAGGAGCAGGACGACGTATCCGCTGACCATCAGGTAGCCGAACGTCGACTGGGCTCGACGCAGAGAGAGCATGCTCACGTCCGTTCTCAGGGGGAAGGGGCTGGCCGCATCCGCGGCGGAATGCGGCCAGCCCGAAGGGTGCGGGTTACTTCTCGACGTCGTAGCCCTGGACCTGCGCCTGGTTGTCCATCTCGGTCTGCCAGGCCTGCGTGGCATCCGAGAGGGGCTTGCCGGCGCTGATGACCGGGAGCGCGGCCTTCGAGAACGCGGCCTCGACACTGAAGCTCGGGTAGCCCCAGCCCTGCCAGACCGAGCTGGCCGCGGTCGAGACGCTCGACTGCAGGTCGCCGGTGAAGAAGCCCTGCGCGGCCTGCTCCTCGAGCCACGCGTCGGCCGCGGACTGGTAGGCCGGCAGGCCCGAGGCGAGCTTGACCGCATCGTCGGAGCTGGTGACGTACGTCAGGAAGGTCTTCACGGCTTCGAGGTTCTTCGAGTGGCTCGAGGCGTACCAGACGCCTCCGCCGACGTTGCCCGTGACCTTGTCGCCACCCGACCACGAGAGCGGCGCTCCCGCACCGATCGTGCCGGCGGTGTAGTTCAGGCTCTTCTCGTTGTCGAACAGCGCACCCGCGTACCAGGCGGGGCCGGGGATGCCGACGAGCTTGTCCCTGTACTTCGTGACGAAGTCGGCCCCGAACACGCTGTCGGTCACGAGGGTGCCGTTGGCGAGCATGTGGTCGATGAGGTCGGTGGCCTTCTTGGACTTCGGGTCGGAGAAGTTCGAGGTGAACGTGTTGCCGTCGACCTGGAAGATCGGCGCTTCGGCGCCCCAGTAGTACACGTACGGCGCCTGGAACGAGTCACCCACCGACCCGAGGATGTAGCCCGGGTGCTCCGCGGCGATCTTGTCGCTGAGCGCCTCGTAGTCCTCCCACGTGGTGGGGACGGAGTAGCCGAACTGGTCGAGGAGCGGCTTGTTGTACCAGAACAGCACCGGCGCGAGGTCGTTGCGGAGACCGTAGACGGTGTCGTCGACGGTCATGGGGCCGAGCGCGCCCTTGGTGAATCCGTCGAGGAAGCTCTGGTCGAAGAGCCCCTTGTTCAGCGGCGCGGCGAACGCCTGCTGTCCGTTGTTCTCCTTCGACGCCCACGAGGTGTCGTTCTGCTGGGTGGAGAAGACGACGTCGGGCCAGCCTTCGCCGGACTGGTCGAACAGCGCGACCTTCTGCTGGAACGAGCCCGAGCCGCCGGACCCGCCGTCGTAGGTCTCGATGTTGATCTTCACGTCCGGGTTCGCCTTCTCGAACGCCTGCGCGAGCGGCTCGCGCGACGAGTCGACCCAGACGGTGATGGTGCTGGACGGGTCCTGCTCCGCGGCGGTGAAGCCGTACTGGTTGTCGGACTCGTTGCCGCCGGTCCCGGTGCTCGGGCTGCAGGCGGTGAGGGCGAGGGCGGACGCCACGGCGACTCCGCCCACGAGGGCGAGGCGACGGCGAGCGCGGGAAACATGCTGCGTCATTGCGGAAGCTCCTGTCTTCTTCGACGAGGTCGGGTGACCGGATGCCAGCATAGGGCATACGTCATATGTTTAGACAAGTGCCGAGATGAATTGGTACCAAAAGCCTGCGGGAGCCGCGTGATTCCAGGGAAGTCATCCGACCTCCACGGGAGCGACCGCGGTCGTGGTCCTGGCGACCGAGGTCGGAGCCGGGTCGAGAAGCGTATGGAGCATCCGCGCCGGCCGAGGCTCAGTACACGAACTCCATGAGCTCGACGCCGAGCACCCGGAACGCGTCGTGCGCGCGCAGCCGATGCGAGATCGAGAGGTCGTCGAAGTTCACGATGAGCGCGTACGCCACGCCCGCGCGGGGCCCGCCGAGCACGCCCGCCTCGGCCCGCACGCCCGCCGCACGTCCCGTCTTGTTGATGAACAGCAGACCGTGCTGATCGTTCTCGTGCGCGAAGGGATCGAGCCCGGTGGCGGATGCCACGAGCGAGAGGTCGTGGTTCAGGCTCAGCCATTCGGCGACCTGGGCGCTGACGCCGGGCGACACCACCGTCGAGTTCACGAGACCCGCGAACAGCTGCGCCATCTCACGGGCGGTCGACAGCGCCACGTGCGGGGCGTCGTCGGGTCCGCGATCATCACGGAACCGGTCGAGCAGGGCCGTTCGCCGCAGCCCCAGCTGCTCCGAGCGTGCCCGGACCGCCTGCAGACCGACCCGCTGGAGGAGGGCGTTCGCCGCCAGGGCGTCACCCGCCGACGCGGCGAGCACGGCGACGTCCGCGATGGGCAGCGCCGGCGCCTTCAGGTGCTGCCACATGCCGCCGACGGCCGCGCCGTGCACCGTCGAGCGGTCGATGATCTCGAGGGCGTCGATCGTGCCCGCCTCGATGGATGCCGCCACCTCGACCAGGAGCGGGACGACACCGAGCCCGCCGACGGGCAGCGTGAGGAAGTCGTCGCCGACGAGCACCTGCGCCCCGCCGTCCAGCTCGTCGATGCGCACCGAGACGCGCGCGCCCGACGCGGCGAGCTCGTCGAGGGCGCGCAGCGTCGCGGTGAACGAGCGCCGCCCGGCCGCCGCGCGCCGCGGAAGACGCTTCGGCCCCTTCCGCCCCGCCCCTCGCAGCGCGGGCGCATCGCGTCGTGACGACTCGACGGCCCCGCCGAGGGGCTCGGGGGCGGCGGGCTCGGGAACCGGGGGCATGCCCACGAGCGTGGCTCCTTCGGGGTCAGAAGAGCAACAAACTCCGCCTCACCAAATGGTGACGCGCTGGTCGGCGTCGAGCCAGAGAGCGTCGCTCTCCGTCACCTCGAACGCCTCGTAGAACGCATCGATGTTACGCACGATCTGGTTGCAACGGAACTCGTTGGGAGAGTGCGGATCGATGGTGAGAAGGCGGATGGTCTCGGCATCCCGGCCCTTCTGCTGCCACACCTGCGCCCAGCTCAACAGGAGGCGCTGGATGCCGGTGAGCCCGTCCACGATGGGACCTTCGGGGTCGAGCCCCTCGGCCTCGAGCGAGAGGCGGTACGCCGAGATGGCGATGCCGAGTCCCCCGAGATCGCCGATGTTCTCGCCGATCGTGAGGGCGCCGTTGACGTGGTGCTCCTCGGACAGCCCCTCGGGGACGAGCGCGTCGTACTGCGCGATGAGGGCCTTCGTCCGCTCCTCGAACGCCGCGCGATCGGCATCCGTCCACCAGTCGCGCAGCGACCCGTCGCCGTCGAAACGGCTGCCCTGATCGTCGAAGCCGTGCCCGATCTCGTGTCCGATGACGGCGCCGATGCCACCGAAGTTCGCGGCGGCGTCACGGTCGGCGTCGAAGAACGGGTACTGCAGGATCGCCGCGGGGAAGACGATCTCGTTCATGAGCGGGTTGTAGTACGCGTTCACGGTCTGCGGGGTCATGTGCCACTCGTCGCGGTCGATCGGCTGACCGACCTTGGCGAGCTGGCGGTCGTGCTCCCAGACGTTGGCCCGGCGGACGTTGCCGATCAGGTCGTCGGCGACGATCTCGAGGTCGCCGTAGTCCTTCCAGCGGACGGGGTAGCCGATCTTGGGCGTGAACGCCTCGAGCTTGGCGAGGGCGCGTTCGCGCGTCTCGGCGGTCATCCACTCGAGCGAGGCGATCGAGCGGCGGTAGGCCTCGATGAGGTGGGCGACGAGCCCGTCCATCGCGTCCTTCGCCGTCGGCGGGAAGTGCCGCTCGACGTACACCTTGCCGATCGCCTCACCCAGGGCGGCCTCGGTGAGACTCACCCCGCGCTTCCACCGCTCACGGTTCACGGGTACCCCGGTGAGCTGCGTGCCGTAGAACGAGAAGTTCTCGGCGACGAAGGCCTCGGGGAGGAACGCGGCCGAGGCGTGCACGATCTTGAAGCGCAGCCACGCCATCCAGTCGTCGAGGCGCTCCGGCGTCAGCAGGGAGCCGAGCGCCTCCACGAAGCCGGGCTGATAGACCACGACCTCGGCGAGCGCGTCCTCGTGGCCGGGCGCGACACCGGCGCGCCACGACGCGAGGTCGACGCCGGCGAGGGCGACCGTGTCGTCCCACGACTTCAGGTTGTAGGTCTTGACCGCGTCGCGGCTGTCTTCGCGCGACCAGTGGTGCGTCGCGATCTCGGTCTCCAGGGCGAACACCCGGGCGGCGGCATCCGCCGCGTCGGGAACACCCGCGAGGTCGAGGATGCGCTCGATGTGCGCGCGGTAGGCGTCACGGGTCTCGGCGAAGTTGTCGAGACGGTAGTAGCTCTCGTCGGGCATCGAGATGCCGCCCTGGTACAGGACGGGGACGTACCGCGTGGGATCGCCCGGGTCGGGCTCGACGAAGAGGGCGATCAGCCCGCTCATCCCCTCGCGCTCCAGCTCTCCCGTGAGACGGAGGAGATCCGCGACCTCGTGGACGTCGTCGACACGGCGCAGCTGGTCCTCGATCGGCGCGCGGCCGAGCTCGTCGATGCGCTCCGTGTCCATGAAGCTCGCGAACAGGTCGCCGATCTTGCGGGCTTCGGTGCCCGGCTCGGCCTGTTGCGACTCCTCGACGATCGTGCGGACGTCCTTCTCGGCCTGTTCGGCGATCAGGTGGTCGCTCAGCTCGTCGAGCGCGAGACCGGAACGGGGGGTCTCGGTCATTCAGCCAGGATAAATGCCCCGTGTTCGGTGCGGGCTGGGGATGCCGACATTGCCACCCGGCGACACCTCCCCCGCGATGTCGACGGGGCGTCCTAGGCTCGACGCGTGAGCACCCGACCGCCCGAGACGCTCAATCGGTCGATCCTCCGGTTGGCCGTCCCCGCCCTCGGCGCCCTGATCGCCGAGCCGCTGTTCCTCATCGTCGACGGCGCCATGGTCGGGCACCTGGGCGTCGCACCGCTCGCGGGGCTGGGGATCGCGGGCGCGGTCCTGCACACCATCGTCGGGCTCATGGTGTTCCTCGCCTACTCCACCACCCCCGCGGTCGCGCGCCGCTTCGGCGCGGGAGAGACCGGGCGCGCCGTCTCCGTCGGCATCGACGGCATGTGGCTCGCCCTGACGCTCGGGGCCGTCCTCGCCGTCGCGGGCGTGTGGGCGACCCCGGCCGTGGTCGACGCGTTCGGCGCGGCGCCCGATGTCGCCGAGAACGCCCGCGTCTACCTGTCGATCTCGATGTGGGGCCTGCCGGCCATGCTCATCGTGTTCGCGGCGACCGGCCTGCTCCGCGGCCTTCAGAACACGGTGACCCCGCTGTGGATCGCGGGCGCCGGGTTCGCGGCCAACGCCGCCCTCAACGCCGTCTTCATCTACGGCTTCGGGTGGGGGATCGCGGGATCCGCGGTCGGCACGGTGGTCGCGCAGTGGGCGATGGTCGGTGCGTACGTGGTCGTGGTCGGTCGGCTCGCGCGCCGGCACACGGCATCCCTTCGCCCCGAACGAGCGGGCCTCGGCGGAACCGCGAGGTCGGGCGGGTGGCTGTTCCTGCGCACCCTGAGCCTGCGCGCGGCGTTCCTCGCCACCGTCGCCGTCGCCACCCAGCTCGGGTCGGCCGAGCTCGCGGGGTGGCAGATCGCGTTCACGATCTTCTCCACGGCGGCCTTCGCCCTCGACGCCCTGGCCATCGCCGCTCAGGCGCTGATCGGCGCGGGTCTCGGGGCGGGCGATCTCACGACGGTCCGCCGCGTCCTGCAACGCACGGTCGCCTGGGGACTCTGGTTCGGTGTCGTCGTGGGGGCCGTGATCGCCGCGGCCTCGGGAGTGGTCGGGCTGCTCTTCACAGGCGACCCCGCGGTCGCCTCGCTGATCCAGCCGGCGCTCCTCGTGCTCGCCGTCGCCCAACCGCTCGCCGCGGTGGTCTTCGTGCTCGACGGAGTGCTCATCGGTGCCGGAGACGCGCGCTACCTCGCGCTCGCGGGGGTGCTCAACCTCGTGCCGTATGTGCCCGCGCTCGTGGCGGTCGCGGTGTGGGCGGGCGGGGGCGCGAGCGGCTTGGCCTGGCTCTCCGCCGCGTTCTTCGGCGTCTACCTGCTCGCCCGCGCCGTCACTCTCGGCCTCCGCGTCCGCGGCCAGGCGTGGACGACGGCGGGCGGCTGAGCGCGCTCGCCGGGCCGCGCGGCGCCGGGGCCGTCACGCCCGGCTGCCGCCCGGCGGACGACCGCGGACGACGGAGCGCGCCCGCTCGCCCCGCCGGGCCGCGCGGCGCCCGGGTCAGCTCCCGGGCTGGTTGACGTACGACACGTTGCCCCCGCGCTGATCGGCCGAGTTCGCCGTCGTCGGCGCATACCCGATCTGCGAGGTGACGCCCGAGGTCGGATTGCCCTTGGTCCCGGCCGAGTACGAAAGGGTGAACGAGAGGACGTCCTTCGCGGCGAGCGCCGACGACAGCTTCAGCAGCACCGACCGCCGTCCGCCGGAGACCGTGTTCTCCGCCACCGTCAAGAGCTTCGACACCGCTGTGCCGTTGACGGTGACGCTCTTCGGGGTGATCCCGCCGCCGATCGCCGCATCGAACGAGACGCGGATCCCGTCCCCGGCCTTGACGGGGTTCGGGCCGATCGAGGTGAGCGTCGCGGACGAGGGCCGGTACGCCGACCCGCTCCCCGACGTCACCTTCGCCCACTTCACCTTCAACGCGCCGCCGAAGGGCTTCGCGCTGACGGCCTTGCCGGCCGTGATCTTCCAGACGTTGTCGGAGGTGTCCGCGTCGTCGTTCGGGGTCTTCAGCCGCCACGTGTAGGCGGTGTCCGCGGGAGCGAAGGTGTCGTTGGGGTAGTCGCCCAAGAACGTGGCCTTCGGCCGCACGAGGACCCCGGTGAACGGATCGGTCTTCGGCGCGATCGTCGCCGTGAAGGTCGCCGTGTAGGTCGCCCGGTTGCCCGACATCGTCGGTCCGCTGAACTTCGCCGCGGCGGCTCCGGCCGAGGTGCGGGTGTCGTAGGTGAAGCCGGTCACCTTCCACAGACGGCTGTCGACCTCGAGCGTGAGGACGATCGTGCCCTTGTACGCGGTCGTCCCCGTGTTGGCGATGACGGTGCCCGCGGGCTCGGAGGCGTCGAAGCGCTGCGTGAGCGCGGGGGTGAAAAGGGGGATGCTGCTGCCGAACTGGGGCCCCTGCAGCGCGAGGTTCACGGTCTTCGGCGTCGCCGCCCACGCGGGGGTCGCGGTCAGCGCGGTCGCCGCGGCCATGGCGGGCACGGCCCACGCCCCCACTTTCAAGAACGAGCGACGGTCGAAACCGGGGGAAGCGGGCGACGAGGAGATCATGGAAGGTCCGATCCGTTCGGGGGGCGAGGAAAACGGCGTACCCGTCGATTATTCGCGCGGACCAGGAGTTCTCAATGGCTTGACGGTGAGAAACCTCTCATGCCCAGCGCCGACACCACTCGTACATGACGACCGCAGCGGCCGACGCCGCGTTGATCGAGCGCGTGGATCCGTACTGCGTGATCCCGACGACCGCGGCCGCCGCGGCGAGCGCCTCGGGCGAGAGCCCCGGCCCCTCCTGCCCGAAGAGCAGCACGCACGCTTCGGGGAGCTCTGCCCGGTTCACCGGGACCGAGCCGTCGACGTTGTCGATCGCGATGACCGGAAGCCCGGCCTCCCGCGCCCACGCGGTGAACGCCTCGACGTCTTCGTGGTGCCGCACGTGCTGATAGCGATCGGTCACCATGGCACCGCGCCGGTTCCAGCGCCGTTTGCCGATGATGTGCACCTCGGCCGCGAGGAAGGCGTTCGCGCTCCGCACGATCGAGCCGATGTTGAGGTCGTGCTGCCAGTTCTCGATCGCGACGTGGAAGGGATGCCGCTTCGCGTCGAGGTCCGCGACGATCGCCTCCATCGTCCAGTAGCGGTAGTCGTCGACGACGTTGCGGCGATCTCCCTCGGCCAACAGCTCCGGGTCGTAGCGCGGGTCGTCGGGCCATTCCCCCGACCACGGGCCGACGCCGTGCGTGGGGGCGGACGGGGGCTCGGGCTCTCCGGGCGACGGAGGGGCGGAGCGCGTGGCATCCGTCGGGTGGGTCTCGGCCGCGCTCTCCGGCGCCGGCGCGGGCTCGTCGGCATCCGTCACCGCCTCAGGCTACCTGCGTGGAGCCGCACGAGCCGGTCACTCTTTTCGGGTGGCCGAAAAATGACTAGGGTTTCGGCATGCCGAAAAATCTGGATGCCGTCGGCCGACGCCACGCGCCGGGCCGGGCCGCGTGGCTCCTGGGCCCCGCCATGGTCGCCGGCGTCGCCTACCTCGATCCCGGCAACGTCGCGAGCAACATGACCGCGGGGGCGAGCTTCGGCTACCTGCTCGTGTGGGTCGTCGTGCTCGGCAACGTGATGGCCTGGCTCATCCAGTACCTCTCGGCGAAGCTCGGCATCGTCACCGGCGAGAGCCTCCCGCAGATCCTCGGCCGCCGCCTGCACCGCCGGTGGGCGCGCCGGGTCTACTGGCTGCAGGCCGAACTGGTGGCGATGGCCACCGATATCGCCGAGGTCATCGGCGGGGCCGTGGCGCTGAACCTGCTGTTCGGCATCCCGCTCGTCTGGGGCGGCGCGATTACCGGCATCGTGTCGATGCTCCTGCTCGTCGTGCAATCGCGTCGCGGAGCGCGGGCGTTCGAGGCGGTCCTGATCGGCCTGCTGGTGATCATCGCGGTGGGCTTCACGTTCGGCCTCTTCTTCGCTCCCCCCGATCCGGGCGGTGTCGTCGCGGGACTCGTGCCGCGCTTCGAGGGGACGAACTCCGTCCTGCTCGCCGCCTCGATCCTCGGCGCGACGATCATGCCGCACGCCATCTACGCGCATTCGGCCCTGAGCCGCGACCGGTTCGCACCGGACACCCCCACCGCCGCCGCGGGGCTGGAGCACGCCCGCGGCATCTCGACCCCGCGTCTGCTGCGCGCGACGCGCTGGGACGTGACGATCGCCCTCGCCGTCGCCGGCACCGTCAACCTCGCGATCCTCCTGCTCGCCGCGGCCAACCTCGCGGGCGTCGACGGCACCGACAGCCTCGAGGGCGCGTACGCGGCCCTGCGCGACGGCCTCGGTCCGCTCGTCGCGACGATGTTCGCCGTGGGTCTGCTCGCCAGCGGCCTGGCCTCGACCTCGGTCGGCGCCTACGCCGGGGCGGAGATCATGCAGGGCCTCCTGCGCGTGCGCATCCCCCTGCCGGCCCGCCGCCTGGTGACGCTCATCCCTGCCCTGGTGATCCTCGCGGTCGGCGTCGACCCGACGCTCGCGCTGGTGCTGAGCCAGGTGGTCCTGTCGTTCGGCATCCCGTTCGCCCTCGTCCCGCTCGTCGCGCTGACGGCGCGGCGCGAGGTGCTCGGCGTCCATCGCAACCGCGCGCTGACGACGATGGCGGGGATCGCCGCGGCGGTCTTCCTGATCGCCTTGAACGCCGTCCTCCTGTGGCTGGTGTTCACCGGCGGATAGGCTGGCCCGCGTGGAATCGCCCGTGGCCGACGACTATCTCAAGGCGATCTATCACCACACCGAGTGGCAGAACGATCCCATCACCCCCTCGCAGCTCGCCGCCGTCCTGGGACTCGCTCCCTCGAGCGTGACCGAGATGGTGAAGAAGCTCGCCGCGCAGGGCCTCGTCACGCATCGCCCCTACGGTCCGGTGTCGCTGACGCCGGCCGGACACCGCCGCGCGGCCGGAGTGATCCGCCGGCATCGCCTCATCGAGTCGTGGCTCGTCCGCGAGTTCGGCTACGCCTGGGACGAAGTGCACGACGAAGCCGAGGTCCTCGAGCACGCGCTCAGCGACCGCCTGCTGGAGGGCATCGACGTCCGCCTCGGGCGCCCCCGTTTCGACCCGCACGGCGATGCGATTCCGGATGCCACGGGCGCCGTCCACCGCGAACCTTTCGTGCTGCTCTCGGCGGCGCCCCCCGGCCATTCGGGGCGCGTGCTGCGCGTGAGCGATCGCGACCCCGAGCTGCTGCGGGCGCTCGTCGAGCGCGGAATCGACGTGGGGCACGAGGTCGAGGTGGTGTCGGAGGTGGCGGTGCGGGCCGACGGCGTCGAGGTCGAGCTGCCCGCCGGGGCGGCCGGTTCGGTCTGGCTGACGCGCTGACCCCTCCCCGGCCCGCGAACCCTCAGATGATCGTGTCGCCCGGCACCGGCCCGCTACGCTGACCCACACCGGCGCCCGGCCGGCCCGGCGAACGCGAGGCCCCATGACCACTCCCGTGAAGGTGCGTCGCCCCGTGGCGGTGACGGTGGCGATCATGCTCGTCTACATCGGCGGCCTCCTGAACACTGCGCTCGGCGTGCTCGTCCTGCTCTCCCGATACGAGGTGACCGCCGACCTCGTCCTGCCGGTCTCGCTGATCGGCGCCGCGACCATCCTGTTGGGCCTGCTGACCATCGCCGGAGGGTCGGCGCTCTCGCGCGGCAGCCGCCTCGCGCGCACCCTGCTCACGGCGTATCTGTCGGTCCTCGTCGTCCTGCAGGCCGCCGCCATGGCCCTCACCGAGCTCGACGCGACGCTCGCCGCGGCCCTGGTCGCCGCGCTCGCGGTGATCGCGGCGCTGTGGATCCCGCGGAATGCGCGGCGCTACTTCATCCGCTCGGCCGTCGAGGCACCCGCCACGCCCGTCATCTGAGACGCCGGGACGCTCCCGCGGCCCGCGGACCCCCGCGCGAGAAGCCGACGCACGAAGCGACGGTGCGCGAACCGCACGGCCTCGATCACCGCGAGGGCGGCGACCACGACCGCGGTGACCAACCACGCGCCGTCTTCGCCCGGGTCCTGCAGCTGGAAGAACTCCCCCAGCACGGGGATCGTGAAGATCGCGGTGAGCGCGATGAACATCGCTCCGACCACCAGGACCTTCACTCGGGTGATGGGACGCGACAGCACCGTGAGCACCCAGATCGCGACGATCGCCAGGATGATCGTGGCGCCGGTGCGCAGCTGCTCGACCGACAGCCCGAGATCCATCGCGAGCCGCGTGTAGACGGTCAACGACACCGCGATCACGATTCCCGCCGGGATGGCGAAGCTCAGCGACCGTTTCAGGAACCCGGGGACGTACCGCTGCGTGTTGGGCAGGAGCGCGAGGAAGAACGCCGGGATGCCGATCGTCAGGCCGTCGGTGATCGACAGCTGACGCGGCAGGAAGGGGAACTCCATGACGAGCACACCGAACAGCACGGCGAGGCCCGTGGCGTAGACGGTCTTGGTGAGGAAGAGCATCGAGACCCGCTCGATGTTGGCGATCACCTGGCGCCCTTCGGCCACGACCGAAGGGAGGTGCGAGAAGCGCCCGTCGAGGAGGACGAGCCGGGCGACGGCCTTGGTCGCGGCGGCGCCCGAGTTCATGGCGATGCCGATGTCGGCGGTCTTGATCGCGAGGGCGTCGTTGACTCCGTCACCGGTCATCGCCACGACGTGCCCTCGCGCCTGGAGGGCCGTGACGATCCGCTTCTTCTGGTCCGGGGTCACCCGGCCGAACACGGTGTGCTCCTCCATGATCCGCCCGAGCTCGGCGTCGTCCTCGGGCAGGCGCCGCGCGTCATAGCCCTCGTCGACCTCGAGTCCGACCTCGCGGGCGATCGCCGCGACCGTGCGCGGGTTGTCGCCCGAGATCACCCGGACCCCCACGCCCTGTTCGCGGAAGAACGCCAGGGCGCCGGCGGCATCCGGCCGGACGGCCTCGATGAAGGTCAGGACCGCGACGGCGACCGGCTCGCCGCGGAATCGCTCGCCCGCGACGTCGTCGTCGTCCAGCGCGGTCGCCGTCTGCGCGAGCACGAGCGTGCGGCGACCCGATGACGCGAGGCGCGTGACGGCCGCGCCGAGAGGGGTGGCGGGGTCGGCGGCCTGGTCGCCGAACACCATCTCGGGGGCGCCGAGGATCCACGTGCCCTCGGCGCGCTCCGCGAACGACACCGCGCTCCACTTGCGCGCCGACGAGAACGGGATGCGCTGCACCGGGACGAGCGGCGCGTCGACGGGGAACGGCTCGCGCAGGCAGCGCGCGGTGGCGTTCGCGTCGTCGGCCGCGCCGTACCAGCCGAGCGTCTCGCGCCATCCCGGGCGGTCGGTGAGGGTGAGGGCGTCGTCGAAGCGGATCTCGCCCGCGGTCAGGGTTCCCGTCTTGTCGAGGCAGATCACATCGACGCGGGCCAGCCCCTCGACCGCGGGCAGCTCGTTCACGAGGACCTTCTTGCCCGCGAGCCGGGCCGCGCCGACCGCGAAGGCGATCGACGTCATGAGCACGAGACCGAGGGGGATCATCGCCGTGAGCGAGGCGATCGTATTGACCACGGCCTGCGACCAGGTGCCCTGTTGGAAGGCCTCGGCCCACCCGCCGGCGACCATCATCTGCGCGTTCAGGACGAGGAGACCGACCGGCCCGATCCCCCAGCCGACCCATTTCAGGACGCGATCGATCGAGGTGCGCAGCTCGCTCGAGACGAGCTGGAACTTCTTCGCCTCGCTCGCGAAGGTGTTGGCGTACGACTCCGCTCCGACGCGTGTGGCGCGCGCCGTGCCCTCGCCGCCGACGACGATGGATCCGGACAGGGCGTCGTCGCCGGGGCGCTTGTCGACGGCATCCGACTCGCCCGTCAGCATGGACTCGTCGATCTGCAGGCCGCGCGACTCGACCACCGCGGCGTCGGCGGGCACCTGATCGCCCGCGCGGAGGACGAGCAGGTCGTCGCGCACGACGTCTCCCGGCGCGATCTCGGCGTCGAGGCCGTCGCGCCGCACGCGGGCCCGCGGGGCGTTGAGGAGAGCGAGGCGGTCGAGCGCCGCTTTGGCACGGAACTCCTGCACGCAGCCGATCACCGCGTTGGACAGCGCCGCGATGCCGAACAACGCGTCCTGCCAGCGGCCGAGGAGAAGCAGCACGAGGAAACACGCCGCCACGATGCCGTTGAAGAGCGTGAACACGTTCGCGCGCACGATGTTCCACGCGCTGCGGCTCGTGTCGGCGGCGTACGAGTTGGTCTGCCCGGAGGCGATGCGCTCGGCGACGGCGGCGGCGGTCAGACCGCGGGCGTCGTCGCCATCGGTGCTGTCGGCGATCGCCTGGTCCATGCGATCACTGTAGGGGTAGGCCCCGACACCGACACGCCGGATTCAGGATGCCGCGCGCCGCACCCGATCGAAGGGCCACCGCACGTGCGTCGCGGTCTCGCACGCGAGCCAGAGGTCGGCACCGAGATCGGCCGCCCGCGCGCGGCGGGAGGGAGTGGCGGGACGCGGCAGACCGCGGGCCACGAGCGCGGGGCCGTACATCGTCCCGCCCTCCGCCGCCGGGTCGACGAGCGCGCGCACCAGCGACCACGCGCCCTGCTCCTTGGACTGCGTCACGGGCGCCTGGAGGTTGTCGACGAAGCGCGACAGACGCGTCGGTTCGTTGACCCCGCGGATGCCGCGCGTGCGGCCGCTCGTGGAGTAGCCGGGGTGCGCGACGAGGCTCTCCACCGGAACGCTGTGGGCGCGCAGGCGACGGTCGGCCTCGAGCCCGAGAGCGGTCGTGGCGGCCTTGGACTGCACGTACGCGCGCCACGGCGAGTAGCCCTCGACGAGCTCGGGGTCGGTGGGCACGTGGCTCCACAGGGAGGTCGACATGCTGCCCACCCAGACCATGCGACCGCGCGCCGCAGCGAGAGGCTTGAGCATCTCGCCGGCGAGGGCGAAATGCCCCAGCACGTTCGTGGCGAAGACCAGCTCGTGGCCGCCCGCGGTCTCGCGCGTCTTCGGCGGGTGCACGATGCCCGCGTTCAGCAGCAGCCCGTCGAGTCGACCGCGAGCGCGCGCGGTGGCCGCGGCGGCTCGCACCGAGCCGAGGTTGCTCGTGTCGAGCAGGAGCGTCTCGATCGAGGCATCCGGATTCGCCCTCTTCACCGCCTCTTTCGCTGTCGCGAGCTTGTGGGGACTGCGCCCGGTCAGCAGGACGTGAGCCCCCGCCGCGGCGAGCTGCTCGCACGCGAAGAAGCCGAGTCCCCGCGTCGCGCCCGTGACGAGGTACGTCCGGCCCGAGAGGTCGGGCAGGCTTCGGGGGTCCCACTCCGCGCGCGTCACTCTCCGACCCTAACCAGAAGCGGGGGCGGCGTCACGGGTGCATTCCGAACCCGGCATACCGGCGCGCGGGAAAAGAGTTCCGCGCTTCGCGTGACGAATCACCCGCTCGTCCCGTCTCCCCTGTGAGCACACCCGCTCCGCCGCGTGACGTGACCGTTCCGCGACGCCGATACATCCCCGAAAGGAACCGATCATGGGTCTCGACGACAAGATCAAGAACGCCGCTCAGGACATCGTGGGCAAGGCCAAGGAAGCCATCGGCAACGCCACCGACAACGACCGGCTCGCGGCCGAGGGCAAGCTCGAGCAGACCGAGGCGCAGGCCAAGAAGACCGGCGAGAACGTCAAGGACGCGTTCAAGTAAGCCGTACGAACGACGGGAGGGAGGGGTGGCGGCCCCGCCCTCCCGTCTGCTGTCCCCGTGGCGATGTCGGACGTCGAGGCTAGGCTGACCCCATGCGAACCCGTGCCGAGATCGAGTGCTGGCTCACCGACATGGACGGCGTCCTCGTCCACGAGAACACCCCCGTCCCCGGGGCCGCCGAGCTCCTGGCGCAATGGCGGGCCGAGGGAACACCCTTCCTCGTCCTCACCAACAACTCGATCTTCACGCCGCGCGATCTGAGCGCCCGGCTGCGGGCCTCCGGTCTCGTCGTCCCCGAGTCGTCGATCTGGACGTCGGCGCTCGCGACCGCCGACTTCCTCAAGTCGCAGATGCCGGGCGGATCAGCCTTCGTCATCGGCGAGGCCGGGCTGACGACCGCGCTCCACGAGGCCGGGTTCATCATGACCGAGACGGCCCCCGACTACGTCGTGGTCGGCGAGACGCGCAACTACTCCTTCGAGGCGATCACGAAGGCGATCCGCTTCATCCGCGGCGGTTCCCGCTTCATCGCCACGAACCCGGATGCCACGGGTCCCTCCACCGAGGGCGTGCTGCCCGCGACCGGGGCGATCGCCGCGCTCATCACGAAGGCCACGGGCCGCGAGCCCTACATCGTCGGCAAGCCCAACCCGATGATGTTCCGTTCGGCCCTGAATCGGATCGGCGCCCACAGCGAGAACACCGGGATGATCGGCGACCGCATGGACACCGACATCGTCGCCGGCATCGAAGCGGGCCTGCACACGGTCCTCGTCATGACGGGCATCAGCGACGAACGCGAGATCGAGCGGTACCCGTTCCGTCCCGACGAGATCCTCGGCTCCGTCGCGGAGCTCGTGCGCGACGAGCCCCTCGAGAGCGACCTCGCCGACGGCGAGGACGGCCTCGCCGAGGGGCTCTGACCCGCTCGACGCCTCATCCGTCAGGATGGACGCATGGACGACCGCACGCTCTGGCTGATCACAGCCCTCATCATCACGGCGGGCAGCCTGGTCGCCTTCGTCGTGCAGTGGCGGCGTTCCCGTCGAGGCGGCGGCCGGCGCGACCCGTTCGACGGGCCGGGGCCGGGGCCGGGCGACGGCGACCCGAGCTGACGTCGGGGGTCGGCGGTCGCAGGGGTTCGGCGCGCGCCGGCGCGATGTCCGGGGTCGGGGTGCGGCGCACGGCGCCCGCCGACCGCGGGGCCCGGCATCCGGCATCCGGTATCCGGCATCCGGCATCCGGCGACCGCCGACCGCCGACCGCCGACCGCCGACCGCCGACCGCCGACCGCCGACCGCCGACCGCCGATGCCACCAGAACAGGGGATGCCGCCGCAACAGGGCGATATCCGCGTGAAGGGCCTGTTCTCGTTGCGCAGCCTGTTCTCGTGACGCGGCATGCGCCCGCCGGCGCGGCTTACTGAGGCTGCAGGCCCAGGTCGTCGAGATCGATGGATGCCAGCCACCGCAGGCCCTCGGCCTCGATGGCGGCCTGCGCCCCGGTCTTGCGGTCGACGATCACGGCGACCGCGACGACCTCGGCACCCTCGCGGCGCAGGGCCTCGACGGCCTTGAGCGCGGACTGACCGGTGGTCGAGGTGTCCTCGACGACGACGACGCGCTTGCCCTTCACGTCGGCGCCCTCGATCTGGCGGCCGCGGCCGTGATCCTTGGGCTCCTTGCGCACGACGAACGCGTCGAGCGGACGGCCGGCGTGCACCGACTCGTGCATCACGGCGTTCGCGATCGGGTCCGCACCGAGCGTCAGACCGCCGACGGCGACGACGCCGTCGAGGTCCTTCACGAGGTCGAGCACGAGACGCCCGATCGCGGGAGCGGCCCGGTGATCGAGGGTGAGCTTGCGCATGTCGACGTAGTACGTCGCCTTCTTGCCGCTGGAGAGCGTGAAGTCGCCGTGGAACACCGCCTCGTCCTTGATGAGGCCGATGAGGGCCTGACGGTCGGCTTCGAGCTCGGGAGTTGCGGCGGTGGTCACGGCCCCGAGTTTAGTGCTCCATACGGATGACGCCGGAGTCGCTCTGGCCGGCGATGTCGGCGCACGAAAGTAGGCTGGATGCCATGCGCCTGGCCACCTGGAACGTCAACTCCATCCGCGCCCGCGTCACCCGCACCGTCGAGTTCTGCGTGCGCGAGCACATCGACGTGCTGGCGCGTCGCCGCGCACGGCCTGAACCAGTGGAACGGCGTGGCGATCGCCAGCCGTGAGCCGCTCGAGGACGTCGAGATCGGCTTCCCCGACATGCCCGGTTTCGAGAAGGGCAAGGAGGGCCCCGACCTTCCCCAGGAGGCGCGCGCGATCGGCGCCACCGTGGGCGGCGTGCGGGTGTGGAGCCTGTACGTGCCGAACGGTCGCGGGTTCGACGATCCGCACTACGCGTACAAGCTCGACTGGCTCGACAAGCTCCGGCAGTACACCGCCGACACGCTCGCGAAAGACCCCGACCTGCGGCTCGCCCTGACCGGCGACTTCAACATCGCGCCGACGGATGCCGACAACGGCGACCCCACCGTCGTCGAGGGGGCGACCACCCACGTCTCGCCTCCCGAGCGCGCAGCCTTCGCGGCATTCGAGACGGCCGGGCTCACCGACGTCGTGCGGCCGCTCATCCCCACGGGCTACACGTACTGGGATTACAAGCAGCTGCGCTTCCCCCGCAACGAGGGTCTGCGCATCGACTTCATCCTCGGCTCGCGCGCGTTCGCCGACGCGGTCCAGGGCGCGGAGATCCACCGCGACGAGCGCAAGGGCGAGGTGCCCAGCGACCACGTTCCGGTCGTCGCCGACCTCGACCTGACGGATGCCGGAGACGACGACGATCTGCCGATGATCTTCGGCTGAGCGCCGGGGCGCCCGCCCCGCCGACGCGGCACCACAGGGCCGCGGCACCGCGAGAACTTCGCAGTTGCGTCCCTTTCTCGCAGCTTTCCCGACGGATTCTGCGAGAAGTAAGCGATTCTGCGAGCGACGGGCGCCGTCCGCAGCCGCGGAGACCCGGCATCCAGAGACTCTCCGCCCACTCTGTCGATTCCGCTGCCGCCCGTTCGACGCGATAGGAGGGGAAGGCATTCGCTCCCCTCCGATCGCTCGAGAGAGCACCGACGAGAGAAGTCCACGATGAAGTACATGCTGATCATGCGCGGCACCGACGAGGCGTACGCGGAGTACAAGAAGATCCCGTTCGAGCAGATCATCAACGAGATGGGCGCCTATAACAAGTCCATGATCGACGCGGGCGTGCTCGTCGCCGGCGACGGTCTCGCCGAGGACATGAGCCAGAACTTCGTCGTGACGTTCGGCGGCGAGGAGCCCGTCGTCACCGACGGTCCCTACGGCGAGACGCACGAGTTGTTCAACGGCTTCTGGATCATCGAGGTGTCGACGAAGGAAGAAGCCGTCGAATGGGCGCGCCGCGCGCCGCTCATCGCGGGCAACACCCTCGAGGTGCGCCGGGTGACCGACGAGACCGACTTCGCGGCCTTCGCCGACAACGAGTACATCCAGAAGGAGGAGGGCTGGCGCGAGGAGCAGTCCTCGCGCTGACCTTCACAAGCTCAGGGGCCTCCGTTCGGCGGGTGCCGTGCCGCGCCGTGCGGGCCGTGGCAGGTTCGGGAGCATGAACGACGGCGGGGCCGGAGCGAACCCCGACCCCGCCGTGAACGTGCGTCAGACCGCGGGGACCTCGGCGGGAGCCGTGCGCTGGATGAGCGTCACGAGCGCCTCGATGATCGAGCGGAGGAACGCGGCGGTGCCTTCGTCGGTGACGGTGCCGTCGTCCTCGAAGAGGCCGGGCGTCGACTGGATGTAGCCCTCGGGCTGGCCCAGGACGAGGGCGTTGTAGTGCAGGAGGACCGAGCGCAGGTGCTGCTGCCCGGCGGCGGTGGCGATGCCGCCCTGCGAGGTGCCGATGACGGCGGTGGGCTTGTCGTTGAACGACGCCTCGCCGTAGGGGCGCGCCGACCAGTCGAGGGCGTTCTTCAGCACGCCGGGGATCGAACGGCTGTACTCGGGGGTCACGACGAAGACGCCGTCGGCATCCTCGATCGCCTTCTTGAAGTCCTTCGCGACCTCGGGGAAGTTCCCGTCGTAGTCCGGCGAGTAGAAGGGGAGGTCCTTGATCGGGATCTCCTTGAGCGTGACGCCCTCGGGGGCGACCTTCTCGAGTGCCTTCGCCAGACGGCGGTTGATCGAGGTGCTGGAGATGCTTCCGACGATGTAGCCGATCGTGTAGTCGGTCACGGTGATCCTCTCTGGGATGACGGGGGCGCCGCGCGCCCGGGTTCGTTCTCGTGCAAGCCTTCCCGCCGAAGCTGTATTCCCCCTGCTCTTGACTCCGTCGCGCGGGGGATGCAGGTGTCGGCGGTCGGCTCTAGCGTGGAGGGATGCCACGACCCACGCGCGCGCAACAGCGGAATGACATCGTGCTCGCGGTCGTCCTGCTGCTCGGCGGCCTGCTCAGCGCGGTGCTCTCGGCCGTGTCGGGTCTGTACGGGGATCAGCAGGCGTCGCTCGCGCTCGCGGTGGGGTACGTCTTCGTCCTCGCCGCGCCCATCGCCTTCCGGCGGCGATGGCCCTCGATCGTCGCCGTCGTCGTCTCGTTCGCGTACTTCCTCGCCGTGACGCTGCGCATCCCCGAGATCTACGCCGGCAACATCGCGATGTTCATCGCCCTGTACACCGTCGGCGCGTGGGAGCAGAACCGGCGTCGGGCGACGATCGTCCGCATCGCGATCATCGTCGGCATGTTCGCCTGGCTGTTCGTCGTGATGTTCCAGGACGCGACCCAGCCCGTCGACCCCTCCGTCGAGGGAGCGTTCTCGCGGGTCGGGGCCTTCTCCCCCTTCGTCGCCTACCAACTGCTCATGATCGGCGTGAACGCCCTGTTCTTCGGCGGGGCGTACTACTTCGGCAACCGCTCCCACCAGCAGATGACGGAGCGCGCGGCCCTCGAGGAACGCACCGCCGAGCTCGAGGCCGAGCGCGAAGTGACCGCAGCCCAAGCCGTGGCTCTCGACCGGGTGCGCATCGCCCGCGAGTTGCACGACGTCGTCGCGCACCACGTCTCGCTCATGGGCGTGCAGGCCGGGGTCGCACGCGCTGTTCTGACGAAAGACCCCGAGAAGGCGCGCGAGGTGCTTTCGGGCATCGAAGGATCGGCCCGGACCTCGCTGCACGAGCTGCGCCAACTGCTCGAGACGCTCCGGGCACCCGGGAGCGACAGCGGGCCCGACACCGCCCCGACCACGCACGGGTTGACCACGATCGCGGCGCTCGTCGACGAGGCCTCGGCCGCGGGCCTTCCCACCACCTTCAGCGTGATCGGCGCACCGGCCCAGGATCCGCCTCCCCTCGTCCAGGTGAACCTGTACCGCATCGCCCAGGAAGCGCTCACGAACGCGCGCCGGCACGCCGGCCCCGGCGCCACGGCCGACGTGCGCCTCCGGTTCGACATGGATGCCATCGAGCTGGAGGTCGCGAACACCGGACGCTCCGGCTCGAAGACGCCCGGACTCGGCCAGCTCGGTATGCGCGAACGCGCAGCCGTGTCGGGCGGCACGATCGAGATCGGCCCCCGCTCCCGCGGCGGCTACCTCGTCCGCGTCCGCGTCCCCGCGACCGAGAGCGAGATCGCCCATGTCTGAGGTGCGGGTGCTGCTCGTCGACGACCACGCGATGATGCGCGCGGGGTTCCGCACGATCCTGTCGCTCGAAGACGACATCACCGTCGTCGGCGAGGCCGCCACGGGACGCGAGGCGCTCTCCGCCGCGGCGGAGCTCCGTCCCGACGTGATCTGCATGGACGTGCAGATGCCCGACATGGACGGCCTGGAGGCGACGCGACTGCTGACGGCGGACCCCGACTCGGATGCCGCGATCCTCATCGTCACGACCTTCGACCGCGACGACTACCTCTTCGCCGCCCTG
This sequence comes from Microbacterium sp., assembly GCA_029239635.1. Classification (GTDB taxonomy): domain Bacteria; phylum Actinomycetota; class Actinomycetes; order Actinomycetales; family Microbacteriaceae; genus Microbacterium. The sequence goes on from JARBUN010000018.1 coordinate 64,162, forward strand.
TCCGCCGGTGCGAGCGGGTTCCTGCTGAAGAACGCGGGGCCGGAGGAGCTCGTCTCCGCGGTGCGCATCGTCGGAGCCGGGGACGCCCTGCTCGCGCCGGAGGTCACCCGCCGGGTCATCGCGCGCTTCGCGTCGGGACGGACGCCCGAGCCCGCGGCATCCGTTCCTCCCCCGCTCTCGCTCGGGGAACCCCTCACCGAGCGCGAGTCGGAGGTGCTGAAGCTCGTCGCCGAGGCCCTCAGCAACGCCGAGATCGCCGCGCGGCTGTTCATCGGGGAGGCGACGGTGAAGACGCACGTGTCGAACGTGCTGCAGAAGCTCGGCGCCCGCGATCGCGTGCAGGCCGTCGTGCTCGCGCACCGGCACGGCCTGGCCTGACCCGGAGCGCGGGAACAGCGTCGAGATGACCGACGATCCCCGAGGTCACCGCCGATTCCGCGTGATTGCCGGTCATCTCGAGAAACGGGAGTGATCTCAGCGGAGGGGCGGCGCGGGGCCGCGGGCGCGGCGCGGCGGCTCCGCCGCACGGGGGAGGACGACGACCCGCCCCGCGGCGGAGGTGGCGGCCCGACCGCTTCCCTAGCGTGGACAGCAACGAGAAGAAGGGATGCACCGTGCTCCAGTTGGACGGCATCACCAAGAGCTACGGCGGCCGCCGCGTGCTCGACGACGTGAGCTTCACCGTCGCCCCCGGGCGGCTGACGGGCTTCGTCGGCGGCAACGGCGCCGGCAAGACCACCACCATGCGCATCGCCCTCGGCGTGCTCGCGAAGGACGCCGGCTCGGTCGTGCTCAACGGCTCGCCCGTGACCACGTCGGACCGCCGCCGCTTCGGCTACATGCCGGAGGAGCGCGGGCTCTACCCGAAGATGAAGGTCGCCGAGCACATCGCCTACCTCGCCCGGCTCCACGGCTTCGGCAAGGCCGACGCCACCGCGAAGGCGACCGCGCTGCTCGAGCGCCTCGGACTCGGCGAGCGCCTCGGCGACCTCGTCGAGACCCTCTCGCTCGGCAATCAGCAGCGCGCGCAGATCGCGGCATCCCTCGTCCACGAGCCCGACGTGCTCATCCTCGACGAGCCGTTCTCGGGTCTCGACCCCCTCGCGGTCGACGTCGTCGCCGGGGTGCTGCAGGAGAAGGCCGCCTCGGGCGCCGCGGTGCTGTTCTCGTCGCACCAGCTCGACGTGGTCGAGCGGCTGTGCGACGACCTCGTGATCATCGCCGGCGGGACCATCCGCGCGGCCGGAACGCGCGAGGCCCTGCGCGCCGAGCACGCCACCCACCGGTACGAGCTGGTGTCGCGGGGCGATGCGGGGTGGCTCCGGGACGAACCGGGCGTGACCGTGCTCGACTTCGACGGCGGCTACGCCCTGTTCGACGCCGACGACGACACCTCGGCCCAGCGCGTGCTGCAGGGCGCCGTCTCACGCGGCGACGTCGTCAGCTTCGCTCCGCAGAGACCCACCCTCGCCGAGATCTTCAAGGAGGTCATCCAGTGAGCACCACGGCCCCGAACACGCACCGCGCCCCCAGCGATCTGCAGAGCATCTGGCTCGTCGCCGAACGCGAGATCGGCTCGAAGCTGCGCAGCAAGGCGTTCGTCATCTCGACGGCGATCCTCGTCCTGGCCGCCCTCGCCTCGGTGGTCTGGGGTGGTTTCGCCGCGAACAACCTCTCGGGGAGCGGCACGCCGGTCGCCGTGACCTCCCAGACGCAGGAGGCGGTGTCGGGTCTCGACGGCCTCGAGGTCACCGTCGCCGACAGCGACGACGCCGCCAAGGCCCTCGTCGAGGACGGGACGGTGGATGCCGCCTTGGTCTCGGGATCCTCGGATGCCGCCTTCGACTACACGGTCGTGGTGAAGGACAACGTGCCCTCGACGCTGCTGCAGATGCTCAGCGAGACCCCGCCCGTGCAGGAGCTCGAGCCGGGCGCCGGAGCGGCGAGCGCGCTGCGCTATTTCATCGCCCTCGCGTTCGGACTCGTGTTCCTCATCGCCGCCTCGACCTTCGGCGGCACGATCGCGCAGAGCGTGGTGGAGGAGAAGCAGACGCGCGTGGTCGAGATCCTCATCTCGGCAATCCCGGTGCGCGCGCTCCTCGCCGGCAAGGTGCTCGGCAACACGGTGCTCGCGATGGCGCAGATCGTGCTGCTCGCCGCGGTGGCCGTCATCGGGCTCGCGGTGACCGATCAGGCCGGGGTGCTGAGTGCCCTCGGCGCACCGATCGCCTGGTTCGCGATCTTCTTCCTGTTCGGCTTCGTGCTGCTCGCGTCGCTGTTCGCCGCCGCGGCGGCGATGGTCTCGCGCCAGGAGGACATCGGGGCCACGACGACCCCGATCACGATGCTGATCATGGCGCCGTACTTCCTCGTGATCTTCTTCAACGACAACCCCGTCGTGCTGACGATCATGTCGTACGTGCCGTTCTCGGCGCCGGTGGGGATGCCGCTGCGCATGTACCTCGGCGACGCGCAGTGGTGGGAGCCCGTGCTGTCGCTGCTGATCCTCGTCGCCTCGTGCGTCGTGGCGATCGGCATCGGCTCGCGCATCTACCAGAACTCGCTCCTGCGCATGGGGGCGCGCGTGAAGCTCGCGGAGGCGCTGAAGGGCTGAGGAAGCGCCCCGCGACGGGGGAGGAGGGGAGGGATGCCGGGGCTTCGGCATCCCTCCCCTTTTCCCTCCCCTTTTCGTTGCGTTCACTCCGGCGCGATTAGGCTTCTGCGGTGCTTCGCCTTCTTGCTTCCGCTGCCCTGGGAGCGGTGATCGGCGGTCTGATCGTCGCTCTGCTCGGAAACCCCGACACGGGGATGCCGGTCTTCGGCGTCGCCCTCACGGTCTTCCTCCTCGCGACCACCGTCACCCGGTTGGCGAGCGGTCTCTCCGCGTCGCTCCCCTCACCCGCCGCGGTGCAGGAGGCCCGGGACGCCCGGCGTCTCGGGCGCGCGCGCATCGACGCGGTGCGCCAGACCGGGACCCTGATCAACGACCAGCCGGTGTGCGACATCGACGTGACGGTGGTCACGCTCACCGGGGATGCGTGGGCGACCACGATCCGCAAGATCGTCCCGCTGATCGAGCTCCCGGCGTACCAGGCCGGCCTCGAGCGCGACGTCGCGGTCCTCCTCGAGGGAGGGCCGGAGGTCGCCCTCGTCGACGGGGAGCTCTCGCCCGCGGAGATCGCGCGCCTCGTCGTCCCCCCGCGCTCCGACGTGGAGGTGCGACCGATCCCGCCGGGAACGCGCATCGACAAGGGACGCCGCCGCGGACCGCTGATCGGCATCGGCCGCCGCGGACGACCCCTGCGCCTGGCCCTGTTCGCCCTCGTCGCCGTGATCGCCGGTGCGGTGGTCGTGCTGCCCTTCCGCGAGGCGGTCGGACTGACCCTCGACGCGTGGTCGGATGGCCGGTGGAGCGTCGACATGCGGCACCCCGAGGCACTCGAGACCGCCGAACGATCGCTGCAGGAGGCGATCGGCCACGACCGCGTGGTGTCGATCACGGTGATCCCGGATGCCGTCATCGTCGACGCCCCGATCCGCGCCGGGGCCGTGGAGACCGACGAATGGACCTATCGCGGCGGCGTCGTGAGCCACGACGGAGCCGCCCACAGCCAGCCCGAACTCGCCGAGGAGCAGTTCTCGTGGTCGGACGTCGCCCTCGACCGGCTCTGGCCGGCGATGGAGGAGGCCGCGGTCCAGAGCGGGCTGCCCACCGACGGGGCGACGGCGTTGATCCAGCGCACCACCGACGACGACGTCCAGAGCCCGACGTTCATCCGCAACGTCGGCGTGCCGGAGATGTCGTTCGGGCTGCGCGACGACTACCGCGACCAGTTCTTCCGCCTCGACGCGACGGGCACCGACCTGCGAGCCACCGGCTGAGGCCCGGTCACTCTTCGAGGACGGCGAGGACGTTGCCCGCCGGATCGCGGAACCACGCGATCAGCGGGCCGCCCTCGCGCATGATCCCTCGGGAGTCGGTCGGGAAGTCGGCGTCGTCGTAGATCTTCGTCTCGACGCCGCGCGCCCGCAGGTCGTCGACGGCCGCCTCGACGTCGGCGACGGGGAAGTTCAGCACCGTGAACGACGCGGGCTGGTGATGCGGCTTGCCGTAGACGAGCACGCTCCCACCCGATCCGAGCTGCAGCGAGAGGAAGCCGCTGTCGGCGAACACCTCCACGCGGAGACCGAGCGTGTCGGCGTAGAAGCGGTGGGCGGCGTCGAGGTCGTCGACGGCGAAGCCCGAGAAAGCGCCGGCGGGGTCGAACATCATCGTTCTCCTTCGTTCAGCGCGCCACGAAGGCCGTGACGCTGTCGGACAGACGGATCGGGATGCCATCGACCCCCGAGGAGACAGGTTCGCCGATCGCGACCGTGAGTCTCTTGTCGACGCCGAACACCGCCGCGCCGATCTGCGCTCCGCTCGCGCAGCCGGCGGACCAGGGGCGGTTGTCGGTGGAGGTGAAGGTCGCGATGCAGCGCCCGTCGCCGTCGTCGGGGCGGGCGAGGTAGATGCGGAAGTCGCTCACGGTGGCGATGTAGCGCGTGCTGGACGGGTCGATGCCGCTGTCGCTCAGGATCTCGGCCGAGATGACGTCCTCGACCGTCTGCGGGAAGGTGAGCTCGGGCAGGCTCTCCTCGGCGGGATCGGGGGTTTCCGAGATCGCCGCGCTCGATGGAGAGACCGAGAGCGCGGAACCGATCGCGACGCCGAGACCGACGAGGGCGACGGCGCCGAACGCGAGGAGCGCGGCGCGCAGACCGGGTCGCCGGGCGGACGGCTCGGCGACCTCGTCCGCGGCGGCGGGGGGCTCGGCATCCGGTTCCTCGGCGGGAAGGGCGTCGTCCACGGGCGCCGGGCGGACGCTCTCCTCGAGCTCGGCGAGGCGGGCGATCATGGCCGGGGTGGCTTCGGCGCCGTCGACGCCGTAGACCTGCTCGCGCAGGCGGCGCAGCTCGACGTCGTCGTCCATGCGACGACTCTAGGGCCGCGCGGAGGGGCCGGGGGCGGGCTCAGCGTACGGCCGTGGCATCCAGGGCGTCGGCCGCACCCACCAGGGCGAGGTGCGACAGCGCCTGCGGAGTGTTGCCCGCTTGGCGTCCGGTCGTGGGGTCGTACTCCTCCGACAGCAGGCCGAGGTCGTTCGCGACGGCCGTCAGGCGCTTCATCAGCGCCACGGCCTCGTCGCGCCGACCGCTGTGCGCGTACTGCCCCACCAACCAGAACGAGCAGGCCAGGAACGGATGCTCGTCGCCGCTGAGTCCGTCGACCCCGGTCGTGCGGTAGCGCAGCAGCCACCCGTCGGGCATGAGCGTCTCTTCCATCCGCGCGACCGTGGCGAGCATGCGGGGGTCGTCGTACGCGCAGAAGCCCACCTGCGGCAGCACGAGGAGCGAGGCATCGACCTCGTCGGTGTCGAAGTGCTGCGTGAACCAGCCGCCCTCGTGCACGCCGTGCGCGTCGATGTCGGCGCGCACCTTGTCGCGCAGGGTCCGCCACGTGTCGATCTCGCCCTCGTGACCGCCCTCTTCGACGGCCCGGATGCCACGGTCGAAAGCCGCCCACACCATCGCCCGGGAGTGCGTGAAGAAGTGCGGTTCGCCCCGCATCTCCCAGATCCCCAGGTCGGGCTTGTCGACCTCTCCGGCGAGCTGGTTCAGCAGTGCCCGCTGGAGCGACCACGAGAACGTCGTCTCCTCGACGCCCGCGTGACGGGCCGCTTCGAGAGCGACCATGACCTCGCCGATCACGTCGGCCTGGTACTGGGTGACCGCTCCGTTGCCGATGCGCACGGGGGCCGCGCCACCGTACCCGGGGAGGCTCGTGATCTCGCGCTCGGGCAGATCCCGCTCGCCCGCGATGCCGTACATGATCTGCACGTCGGCCGGATCGCCCGCGATCGCCCGGAGCAGCCAGGTGCGCCAGCGCTGGGCGGCATCCAGGTATCCGTGATCGATGTAGGCGCTCAGCGTGAGCGCGGCGTCGCGCAGCCAGACGTACCGGTAGTCCCAGTTGCGCGAACCGCCGAAGGCCTCGGGCAGCGAGGTGGTCGCCGCCGCGACGATGCCGCCCGTCTCGGAATGCGTGAGGGCGCGCAGCACCATGAGCGAGCGGGTGACGAGCTGCGCGTGCGTGCCGGCCGACTGGACGCGATCGGCCCACGCGGCCCACCACTCGCGCGTGCGCTCGAGCGCCGCCTCGACGTTGAACGGCGCGGGGGGATCCTGCCAGGACGGCCCCCACGACAGCACCGAGTCGACGCTCTCCCCCGCCGCCGTCGTCCACCGGCCGCGGTGCGCGGTGTCCACGGCGATGAGACGCGGCCCCCGGACGACGACGGCGTCGGGGCCGGCGACGGCGAGGATCGCGTGCTCGCCGCCCTGCCCGACCTGCTGCACCCACGGAACCGCGCGGGCGTAGTCGAAGCGCAACCGCACCTCGCTGACGAAGTCGACCTCGCCCGACACCCCGACCACGCGGCGGATCACCGCTTCGGCGCCCTCGTCGACGGGCATCGCGTCGTAGACGTCGGCGACACCGGTCGCCGTCTCCCAGCGGGTGACGAGCACGAACGTGTCGCCGTCGTAGCGCCGGGTCGCCCGCGCCCCCGGGTCGGCGGGCCGCAGCGACCACCTTCCGTGCGACTCGTCGCCGAGCAGCGCACCGAGCATCGATGCGCTGTCGTACCGGGGCAGACAGAGCCAATCGATGCTCCCGTCGCGAGAGACCAGGGCGGCGGAGCGGCAGTTGCTGAGGACGGCGTAGTCCTCGATCGGAGTGGTCACCCTCGGATCATGGCAGCAAACAACGGACGCGGACCTATGCACTCTCTGAGCGGTCGCCCGCAAGGGCACGATGACGTCGGAGGGGATCGCTACAGTGAGCGGCATGGCGGCGGACACCACCCTGATCATCCTGGGCGCCTCGGGCGACCTCACCTCGCGACTGCTCCTCCCGGCGCTCGGGCAACTGCTCGCGCGCGAACCGGGTCGTTCGGTGCGCCTGCACGGCGCCGGCATGGACGACTGGACCGACGAGCACTGGCGCGACGTCGTGCACAAGGCGTTCCAGACGATGGATGCCGAGTCCGCCTTCGACCAGGTCTCGGCGACGACCTACTCGCAAGCCGACATCACGAAGGCCGCTGATCTGCAGAAGCTCCTCGACGCCGCGGAGGGACGCCCGGCACTGTACTTCGCCGTGCCGCCCGCCGTCACCGAGAAGTCGTGCATCGCCCTCGCCGACGTGAACATCCCCGACGGCACGATCCTGGCGCTCGAGAAGCCCTTCGGCACCGATGAGGCCAGCGCGCACAAGCTCAACCAGCAGCTGGCGACCCTGGTCCCCGAGGACCAGGTCTTCCGCATCGACCACTTCCTCGGCCGCTCCACCGTGCTCAACCTGCTCGGCGTGCGCTTCGCCAACCGCCTGATCGAGAGCGTGTGGTCGGGCGACGACATCGCGGCCATCACGGTCGACTTCCCCGAGAAGCTCGGTCTCGAGGGTCGCGCGGGCTACTACGACGCCGCCGGAGCGCTGGTCGACATGATCCAGAGCCACCTGCTGCAGGTCATGGCGTTCGTCACGATGGAGCCGCCGTCCTCCCTCGACCAGCTCGATCTTCGCGACGCGACCTCGGCCGTCCTGCGCGCCACGCACGTGCTCGACGACGACCCCGTCGCGAACTCGCGCCGCGCGCGCTACACCGCCGGCGACGTGGGCGACCGCCACTTCGTCTCCTACGTCGACGAACCGGGCGTCGACCCGTCGCGCGACACCGAGACGCTCGCCGAGATGACCGTCGAGGTGCGCACCACACGCTGGCAGGGTGTGCCGATCACCCTGCGGTCGGGCAAAGCACTGGATGCCGGAGACCCGGCCGTCACCGTCACCTTCAAGCCCGTGCGGCACCTACCCACCGGCTTCGTCGGCGAAAGCGAGCCGTCCCGGCTCGTCTTCTCGCTCGGCCCCGACACGATGAGCCTCGAGCTCAACGTCAACGGCGCCGACGACCCGCTCGAGCTCGAGCGGGTCGCCCTCGCGGCCGATCTCGGCGCCGCCGAACAGTGCTGGCGCATCGTGCAGCCCGTGATCGACGCATGGCGCCAGAAAAAGGTGCCTCTCAACGACTACCCCGCGGGCAGCGCCGGACCGGCTTCCTGGAAGGGCTGACCGGCGCGTCCGGTCGCGGCACATCCCCCGTGCGCCACAAGCGCGGTGTGACAGCGGCGCGGGCGCGGCATCCTGAGACCTCCCTATGAGGTGACGACGTACGGCGTCACACGGGAACATCTGGGGTGTGAAGGGCGTTCACTGGTTCGGGTCAACGGCGTCCCGGCTCAGTCCTCGTTCTCAGGAGTACCCATGTCTCTCGTTCTCGACCGCACCGCCCCCACCG
>JARBUN010000114.1 GCA_029239635.1 Microbacterium sp.
AAGGTCGCGTACTTCTTGAAGAAGCGGCGCACGGCCGCCCCCATGGACGCCCCGTAGTACGGCTGGTCGAGCGCCGGTTCGGCTTGCAGATTGGTCATGGAGATCCCCCTGTCAGGGCGAGGTGCGACACCCCGCAGAGGCGGGCCGCCTGCCCACCGCTGATGCAGCGTATCCATTCCTGGGAGGTCTCTGTGAGGAATCGCGTGATTGTTTCGAGAACAACGGCAGAACGCCCCGGCTGCCGCAACGGCAACCGGGGCGTTCTCGACGCGGATCAGCGCTGACGCTTCTCGCGGATACGCATGTTCAGCACGATCGGCGTGCCCTCGAAACCGTAGATCTCGCGCAGGCGCCGCTGGATGAACCGGCGGTAGCCCGGGTCGAGGAACCCGGTCGTGAACAGCACGAAGGTCGGCGGAGTGCTCGGCGACGAGCTCCGACAGGAAGGCGTTGAACTTCCCGGTCGGGATGCGGGTGTCCCACGACTCGAGCGCCTGCTCGAGCGCCGGGACGAGCTTGTCGAGGTGACGGCCGGTGCGGGCCGAGATGTTCACGCGCGGAGCCCAGGCGACGTGCGCGAGGTCCTGCTCGATCTCGCGCTCGAGGTAGCGGCGACGGTCCTGGTTCTCCATGTCGTCGTCGTTCAGGCGGTCCCACTTGTTGAACGCCAGCACGAGCGCGCGACCCGACTCGAGCACGAGGTCGATGATGTTCAGGTCTTGCACGCTGATCGGCTGCGACACGTCGAGCACGACGACCGCGACCTCGGACTTCTCCAGGGCCGTCGAGGTGCGCAGCGACGCGTAGAAGTCGGCGCCCTGCGACAGGTGCACACGGCGTCGGATGCCGGCGGTGTCCACCAGCGTCCAGAGCTTGCCGCCGAGCTCCACGACCTCGTCGACCGGGTCGCGGGTGGTGCCGGCGAGCTCGTTGACGACGACGCGCTCTTCCCCGGCGGCCTTGTTCAGCAGCGACGACTTGCCGACGTTCGGGCGGCCGAGGATCGCGACGCGGCGCGGTCCGCCGATCTCGTACTTCGCCACCGCCGAGACCTCGGGCAGCACCTTCATGAGCTCGTCGAGCAGGTCGGCGACCCCGCGGCCGTGGATGGCCGAGACCGGGTGCGGCTCCCCCAGACCCAGGTTCCACAGGGCCGCGGCCTCGGGCTCCTGCCGGGCGTCGTCGACCTTGTTGGCGATGAGGAACACCGGCTTGCCGCTCTTGCGCAGCAGCTTCACGACGTGCTCATCGGTCGAGGTCGCTCCCACGGTGGCATCCACCACGAAGAGCACGACGTCGGCGAGGTCGATCGCGACCTCGGCTTGGGCGGCGACCGAACGGTCGATGCCCTTCGCGTCGGGCTCCCAGCCGCCGGTGTCGACCAGCGAGAAGCGGCGGTCGAGCCACTCGGCCTTGTAGGTCACGCGGTCACGGGTGACACCGGGGGTGTCCTCGACGACGGCCTCGCGCCGACCGAGGATGCGGTTCACCAGCGCCGACTTGCCCACGTTCGGGCGGCCGACGATCGCGACCACCGGCAGCGCCGGCAGGAACTCGATCGCCCCCTCGCCCGAGGCCAGCCCCGCGAGGAGCGCGGCGTCATCCTCGTCGAGGTCGAAGTCCTCCAAGCCCGCGCGGAGCGCTTCGGCCCGCTGTTCGGCGAGGACCTCGTCCAGCTCGGCCATCTTCTCGGCGAGCTGGTCGGGCCCGCCTTCGTACTCGTCTTCAACGCCCATCGCGGGCTCCCATCGTGGAGTCGACGACGCTCAGCACGGCGTCGACGGTCTGTTCGAAATCAAGGTGGGTCGAATCGACGACCTCGACGCCTTCGGCGGCGGTGAGGAAGTCGACGACCGTGGAATCAGCGGCATCCCGCTTGTGCAAAGCGGCGGCGACGGCCGCGGCGTCCTCCGACGTGAGCTCGGCGCTGCGTCGCGCGGCGCGGACCTCGGGAGCCGCGGTCAGGAGGATCCGCACGGGCGCGTCGGGGAAGACGACGGTCGTGATGTCACGTCCCTCGACCACGACCCCCGGAAGAGGAGCGGATGCCACGAGCCGACGGAACAGCTCGTTCACCGCGTGCCGCACGGGGGCGACGCGCGCCACCCCGCTCACCGCATCGGTCACGCGGGGCTCGCGGATCGCGGCGGTGACGTCGACGGAACCGACGCGCACCCAGCGGTCGGTCGTGTCGAGCGAGATGGCGTAGTCGAAGTCGCCGAAGACCTCGAGCACGGCCGTGGCGTCGGAGGTGTCGACGCCGTGCTCGAGCGCGTGCCAGGCGAGCGCGCGGTAGGCGGCGCCGGTGTCGAGGAAGCCGTAACCGAGGCGCGCGGCCGCGGCCTTCGACACGCTCGACTTTCCGCTGCCGGCGGGGCCGTCGATCGCGACGACGGCGGGGGCGCCGGCCGAGGAGCCCTCGACGGGGGCGCTGAGCGCGGGCTTGAGAAGGGACTCAGTCATGGGTGGTGCTCGCAATCCGCCAACCGCGCTGCTGGAGGCCGTCCACGGCTCGGCGGACGGCGTCGGGGACGACGCTGATCTCCGCGAGACCGAAGGGGGCTCCGGGCGAGTGCTCGAGGCGTAGGTCTTCGACGTTGACGTCGAGGTCGCCGAGTTCGCCGAACAGGCGACCCAGCTGGCCGGAGGTGTCGTCGACCATGACGACGAAGCTGTCGAAGCGGCGGTTCTGGCCGTGCTTGCCGGGCAGGCGCTCCACGCCCTCGTTGCCGCGGCGGATGGTGTCGGCCACCGTGCGACGGGCGCCGGGCACGTCGGGTTTGCGCAGCGCATCGGCGACGTCGGAGAGGTCGGCGGCGAGCTGGTCGAGCACCTCGACCACGGGCGCCGCGTTCGCGCCGAGGATCTGGACCCAGAGCTCGGGAGCGGATGCCGCGATCCGCGTCGTGTCGCGCACCCCCTGGCCCGCCAGACGCAGGGAGCCGTCGGGCGCCTCCACGAAGCGGCCGGCGAGGAGGCTCGCGACCAGCTGCGGCACGTGCGACATGAGGGCGACGGACTCGTCGTGCTCCTCGGGGGTCATCTCGATGAGCGTCGCGCCGAGGTCGAGAGCGAGCCCCTCGACGAGCGACAGGTCGTGGGCGGAGGTCTCGGCATCCCGGCACACGACCCACGGACGGCCGACGAAGATGTCGGCGCGCGCCGAGATGGCTCCCCCGCGCTCGCGTCCCGCCATGGGGTGCGAACCGATGTAATGGGTCAGGTCGACGCCGCGCTCGCGGAGCGTCCGCAGCGGCTCGAGCTTGACGCTCGCGACGTCGGTGACGACGGCATCCGGGAACGTCTCGAGCTCGCGCTGCACGACGTCGGCCGTGACATCGGGCGGCACGGCGACCACGATCAGCGAGGGCCGATCGTCCGGACGTTCGGCACGCCCGGCGCCGTAGTCGATCGCGAGGCGCAGCTGCGAGGGAGACGCGTCGACGAGCACCACGTCGACACCGCGCGCGGTGAGCGCGTGCCCGATGCTGGCTCCGAGCAGCCCCGAGCCGACGACGCGGACGGTGCCGCTCGTGCGGGTCGCCAAAGGCCCGGCCGCGCGCGCGGACGTTCCGTTCGGTTCGCTCATCGGGTCTCCTGCCCTGGGCGGCGCCCCTCGCACCGCGAGACGCCCCGGAGGCTCACTCCGCGGGAGTGTCGCCGTCGCGACGGGACAGCGTGAGCAGGGCGCCGCGTTCTACTGTAGTCAACTCGCGCGCCTTGCCCACCGGGAGTGTTCCCAGGTGAAGAGGGCCGAACTGCCGACGGACCAGCTCGACCACGGGGTGGCCGACCTCGGCCATCAGGCGACGGACGATCCGATTCTTCCCGGAGTGCAGGGTGAGCTCGACCAGACTCTCGCCGCGCGAGGAGTCGAGCAGCCGCGCCTTGTCGGCCGCGATCCGTCCGTCCTCGAGGTCGACGCCCTTCAGCAGACGCTGGATCGTCTGGGGCAGAACCTGCCCCTCGACCTTCGCGATGTACACCTTGGTCACCCCGAACGAGGGATGGGCGAGCACGTGGGCGAGAGCCCCGTCGTTGGTGAGGACGAGAAGCCCCGAGGTGTCGGCATCCAGTCGTCCCACGTTGAAGAGGCGCTCGTCCCACTGCTCCGCCCACTCGCGCAGGTCGGGGCGGCCGCGATCGTCGCTCATCGAGCTGACGACGCCGGTGGGCTTGTTGAGGATGACGTAGCGCTTGGACGTGTCGAGCTGGATCGCCGTGCCGTCGACGTCGACCAGGTCGGTCTCGGGGTGGATGCGCGAGCCGAGCTCGGTCACGACCACGCCGTTCACGCGGACGCGTCCGGCGACGATCATCTCTTCCGCCACGCGCCGCGAGGCGACGCCCGCGTTCGCGAGCACCTTCTGCAGGCGCACGCCCTCGTCGCTCGCCGAGCCGGCACCCCCGGTGCCTGAGCCTGTCGAAGCCTCGCTCATTTCAGTACCTCTCCGTCGAATCCGTCGGCGCCGTCGTCGAGCAACGGCGAGATGTGCGGCAGCTCGTCGAGCGAGTTGATGCCGAGATTGACCAGCAGCTGGTCGGTGGTCCCGTAGTGGATCGCCCCCGTGTCGGGGTCGGTGAACACCTCGGTGATGAGGCCGCGGGCCAGCAGGGTGCGCACGACCGAGTCGACGTTCACCGCGCGGATGGATGCCACCTGCCCCCGCGTCACGGGCTGCTTGTACGCGATGACGGCCAGGGTCTCCAACGCCGCCTGCGACAGCCGCGAGGGCGCCTGGGTGTTCACGAAGTCGCCGACGACGTCGTCGTACTCCTCGCGGACGTACAGTCGCCAGCCCCCGCCGACCTCGCGCAGCTCGAAGCCGCGGACCGGTCCCCCGGTCTCGCCGTCGTAGTCCGCGACGAGCGCCTCGACGGCCTGGCGGACGGCCGGGACGGGCGCGCCGACTGCGGCGGCGAGGCTCACGAGGCTCTGCGGTTCGTCCACGACGAGCAGGATCGCCTCGAGACGACGAGCCACGGATGCCGGATCGCTCGGCCGCGGCGCCGGGATCGGGGTCTGCGCCGGGGCGGGTCCTGCGGCGGCGGGCGCGAGAGCGGCGTCGGGCGCGGTCGGGTCAGCGGTCATAATCGGCTCCCAGGGCGGCGAGGTTCTCTTCCGACCACCTCTCGGCGGTCCAGCGCAGGGTCAGCTCCCCCAGCGGTTCGAGCTGCTCGAACGACAGGGCCGCATGCCGGTACAGCTCGAGGATCGACAGGAAGCGTGCGACGATGACGCCCGTCTCGGTGACGCCGGCGACGAGGTCGCGGAAGTTCAGCGTCCCGGCCGAGCGCAGGAGCGTCACGACGATCGCGGCCTGCTCGCGGATGCTCACCAGGGGCGCGTGCAGGTGGTCCAGCCCGACCGTGGGGATCTGTTTGGGCGCCATCGCGACCACGGCGAGGGCGGCGAAGTCGTCGAGGCTGAGCGTCCACACCAGTTCCGGCACGGCCGCGCGGTACTTCTCGTCGAGCCGCACGTCCCGGGTGTGCCGGCGGTCCTCGCGCTGCAGGCACCGCGCGAACCACGCCGACACCTCTTTGAACGCCCGGTACTGCAGGAGCCGGGCGAACAGCAGGTCGCGCGCCTCGAGGAGCGCCACGGATTCGGCATCCACCAGTTCGCCCTGCGGCAGCAGCCCGACGATCTTCATGTCGAGCAGGGTCGCGGCGACGACGAGGAACTCGGAGGCCTCGTCGAGATCGCTCTCCGGGCCGAGGTCGCGGAGGTAGGCGATGAACTCGTCGGTCACGCGGCTGAGGGCGACCTCGGTGATGTCGAGTTCGGCACGCGAGATGAGGGTGAGGAGGAGGTCGAAGGGGCCGTCGAAGACGGGGAGGGTGACGCGGAAGCCGGCGGCGTCGGTCCCGGAGACAGGCTCAGGGGCCCCCGTCGCGAGCTCGGCGGTCGGCGCCGTGGCCGCGTCGGCCACAGAGGTGTCGTCAGGCGACGGCGCCACGCGCGACCAGCTCCCGCGCCAACCGCAGGTAGGCCTGGGCGGCGGTGTGCTCGGGCGCGAACTCCGTGATCGGCATGCCCGAGACCGAGGCATCCGGGAACTTCACCGTGCGACCGATGACCGTCTCGAGGACGTCGTCGCCGAACGCCTCGACGACACGCTCGAGCACCTCGCGCGAGTGCAGCGTGCGGGGGTCGTACATCGTGGCGAGCACGCCGTCGAGCTGGATCGCCGGGTTGAGACGGTCGCGCACCTTGTCGATGGTCTCGACCAGCAGGGCGACACCGCGCAGCGCGAAGAACTCGCACTCGAGCGGGATCAGCACGCCGTGCGCGGCCGTCAGCGCGTTCACGGTGAGCAGGCCCAGCGAAGGCTGGCAGTCGATGAGAATGACGTCGTAGTCGGCCGCGACCTTTCGGAGCACGCGGGCGAGGATCGTCTCGCGCGCGACCTCGTTGACGAGGTGCACCTCCGCGGCCGAGAGGTCGATGTTCGCGGGCAGGATGTCGAGACCCTCGACGCGCGTCTGCACGATGACCTCGCGCGGGTCGCGCTTGGTGTCGAGCAGCAGGTCGTAGATCGTCTCCACGTCGTGCGTCTGGATGCCGAGACCCGCCGACAGCGCCCCCTGGGGGTCGAAGTCGATCGCGAGCACGCGACGGCCGTACCCGGCGAGCGAGGCGGCCAGGTTGATGGTGGTCGTCGTCTTGCCGACGCCGCCCTTCTGGTTGCAGAGGGCGATGATGCGCGCGGGACCGTGGCTGTCGAGAGCCGGAGGGGTGGGGAACCCCTGGTAGGGGCGACCGGTGGGTCCGAGGATGACCTCGTCTGCGCCCGTCTTCTGGCCCTTCGTGCTCGCCGACACCGAGTCTCCCGCCTTCGTCATAACGTCGTCGAGTCTAACCGCCGCCCGCTCCGTCTCGGCCATCGCATGCGTCCTGGACGCCGCCGCCCGGCCGCCACCTCTACGCGGCCGCGCTCCCGACATCCGCGCGTCGCCGCATCTGCACGTACCCCGCGAGCATCACGGTCGCCACGCCCCACGCGGCCGCGACCTTCACCAGCACGCCGTAGATCAGGTGCGTCGGGGTGTAGTCCGCGTCGAAGCCGCCCTCGACGGCCAGCGCGACGAGGGTCGCTGCGACCAACGCGACCGGAAGCGAAAGCCACCACGCCCACCGCACGGCATCCGGAACCACCCGACGCACGGGCGCCGCCGAGCGCCGCGAGAGCCACCACAGCCCGAAGACCCCCAGCGCCCCCAGGCCGAAGACGCCGGAGCCGTACTGCAGCCACTTGACGCCCAGGAGAGGACCCCATTGCTCCTCGAGCGCCGGGAACAGGGCGTCTCCCGCTCGGCCCTCGTGCGTGAAGAAGTCCCACGCGACGTGCGTGACCACGCCGAGGGCGAGCGAGAGCACGAGCCACAGGATGCCGAGGACTCCCCCGCTCACCGTCTCTCGCGCCGCCGCCGGGGCACCGGCATCCCACCCGTCCGGCAGCCGCTCGGCGAGGCGTCGCGGCAGCAGCTCGCGCGTCGCGGGGCGCAGGACGCACCGCCACACGAGGAGCAGCACGAACGCCAGAACGACCGTCACCGGCAACCACGCGAGGTCGTGCGTCACCTCGTAGGGAGGCACGACCCCGCGCAGGAACAGCGGCAGGTCGGGCGTCATCGCGCCGATCGCGATCGCCGCCGGCACCAGCGGCGTCCGCACGAACGGCAGGGCGACGACCGCGTGGCTGACGGTGAACGGCATGTCAGTCGAGGAAGAGCCCGGCGAGCGTCTTCTTTCCGCGACGCAGCACCGAGACGCCGCCCGGGAGGGTCCCCGCAACGATCGCGTCGTCGCCGGTCACCTTCTCACCGTCCAGGGTCACGCCGCCCTGGGCGATCGCGCGGCGCGCGTCGCTCAGGCTCCCGCTCAAGCCGGTGGCGGTCAGGGCGTCGAGCACCGTGCTGCCCGCGGGCAGTGTCGCATGCGGCAGCTCTTCGAGCGCGGTGCGGAGCACAGCGGCATCCAGAGCCTTCACATCGCCCTGGCCGAACAGCGCCTCGGTCGCGGCGATGACGGCCTCGGTCGCCTCCGCACCGTGCACGGTCGTGACGACCTCGCGGGCCAGGCGCTTCTGCGCGGCGCGGCGGAACGGCTCGGTCTCGACGAGTCCCGCGTACTCCTCGATCTCGGCGCGCGTGAGGAACGTGAACACCTTGAGGCGCTCGATCACGTCGCGGTCGTCCGTGTTGAGCCAGAACTGGTACATCGCCCAGGGGCTGCACATGTCGGCATCCAGCCAGATGGCGTTGCCCTCGCTCTTGCCGAACTTCGTGCCGTCGCTGTTGGTGATGAGCGGGGTGCCGATCGCGTGGACCGACGCACCCTCGACCTTGCGCACGAGGTCGGTGCCGCTGGTGAGGTTGCCCCACTGGTCGCTGCCGCCGGTCTGCAGGACGCAGCCGTACTGGCGGTACAGCTCGAGGTAGTCGAGGCCCTGCAGGATCTGGTAGCTGAACTCGGTGTAGCTGATGCCCGCCTCGGAGTTCAGGCGCGCACTGACCGCGTCTTTCTTCAGCATGGTGCCGACGCGGAAGTGCTTGCCGATCTCGCGGAGGAAGTCGATCGCGCTGAGCGGCGCCGTCCAGTCGAGGTTGTTGACCATGCGGGCGGCGTTGTCGCCCTCGAAGCTCAGGAAGCGCTCGACCTGGGCCCGCAGGCGCGCCACCCACTCGGCGACCGTCTCGCGCGTGTTCAGCGTGCGTTCGGCCGTGGGGCGCGGGTCGCCGACGAGACCCGTCGAGCCGCCGACGAGCCCGAGCGGGCGGTGCCCGGCGAGCTGCAGCCGACGCATGGTGAGCAGCTGCACGAGGTTGCCCAGGTGCAGGCTCGGCGCCGTGGGGTCGAAGCCGCAGTAGAAGACGATCGGGTCACCGCCGAGGAGCTCGCGCAGCTCGGTCTCGTCGGTGGAAACGTGGATGAGTCCGCGATACACCAGCTCGTCCCAGACGTTGTCGAAAGTCGGGTCGTTGGCGGGCTGGAGGGCGCTCACGGGCGCCGCGTCGATCGGTGCAGACACCCGCTCAGGCTACCAGCGGGGGTGTCGACCCCGGGATGCCGAGGCACGGGCCACCGCTCCGCTCGGGGCAGCGGGACCCCGCGCGTCGGGACGGGGAACCCCTCAACCCGCGTGGACGCCCCACCACACGAGGAATGCGGCCGCGAGCGCGGTCACCCAGCTGACGAGGCTGCCGATGAGGAAGTACTCCGCGCGGTTGCCGCTCTTGCCGTCGGCCGAGATCTCGGGGAAGCGG
>JARBUN010000019.1 GCA_029239635.1 Microbacterium sp.
GACGATGACGATCGCCTCATCGGCCTGCGGCACCTGATACCAGGCCCGGAAGATGAAGAAACCGATCAGCAGGATCAGCAGCACCGCCCCGACGGCGACGACGACACCGATGATCCAGAGAATGTCACTATTCACGGCAATGCCCCCCGGCCCCGCTCCATGCGGGTTCTGCAGTCACGCTATCGGGTGTCGGTACCGCTGCACCGTAGCCCCCGAGTCGAACTCCCACCGCTCGATGAGCTCGAGCTTCAGGTGCTCCCCGACACCCTCGAGCAAGCGCGGCCCGCGCCCCGCCACCACGGGGTGCACGACGAACGTGTACTCGTCGATGAGCCCCGCCGCGGCGAGCGCCGCCGGCAGCCGCACCCCGCCGAGCGCGATGCCCCGGCCCGGCCGCTCCTTGAGCCGCCGCACCGCCTCGACGACGTCACCGTCAAGAAGTTCCGCGTTCCAGTCGACTGCGTCGAGAGTCGCGGATGCCACCACCTTCCGCATCGGATCCATCACCTCCGAGAAGGCCACCTCACTGGCATCCATCCAGTCCGGCCAGTCCCCCGAATCGGGCCTGCGCCACGCGCCCTGCATCAGCTCATACGTGACGCGCCCGTAGAGCAGCATGTCAGAGCGGCGCAGCTCATCGGTCCAGAACGCCATCGACTCTTCGTCGGGTGGGAGGCCCTCCTCGTGCGAGCAGCAGCCGTCGAGGGTGACGTTGATGGCGTAGCGGAGGGGTTGGGTCATGCCGCTAGCTTCCTCGCCGGGACTCCTCCGCGGAAGAGCCCGCCGCCGCAAAGCGTGCCGCCTGGACCGCGAACGCCTCCGCCAGCTCGGGCGGCCCGACGACCTCCATCGCCACCTCGAACCGACCGAAGGATGCCGCCAGCGCACCCCACGACCACGATCCGGCCTCGAGAGCGCAACGGTCGTCATCAATCGCCGTAACGGTCCCGTCGCCCGCGAACGGCCGGACGCGATGCGCGGGTGCGTGCAGGATCACCGTTCCCCGGCACGGCCACCCGTCGGCATCCGATCCCGTGAACCGCCCCGAAACGAAGGCGTCGACATCACCGCCGGGCACGACCCGCGGCACGAAGGGGGCGCCGTGCGGCACGCGTGGTTGGACCCGCTCGGCGGCGAAGAGGCGCCAGTCGCCGCGGTCGAGATCCCACCCGAGCAGATACCACCGGCAGTGCGACGTAACGAGGTGGTGCGGCTCGATCCGCCGAGGCTCCGCGACATGCCGTCTCGCGACAGGTAGTCGAACCGCACCGTCACGCGATCGCGCACGGCCTGCGCCAGCGTCAGCAGAACATCGAGCGGCACCGCCGCCGCCTGCGCCTCATCGGGGCGCCCGACCGTTGTCGCCTCGATCGCGTCGAGACGATGCCGAAGCCGCGACGGAAGCACCTGTCGCGTCGTCGCGAGAGCCCGCACCGCGGCCTCGCCAATACCGGCACCGAGCGCGGGAGCCGCGCGCAGAGCGATCGCGAGCGCCTGGTCGTCGAACAGCAGCGGGGGCATGTCGGCGCCGGCTTCGAGGCGGTATCAACAGTCGGGACCCATCGTGGACTCGGTGGGGTAACCCATCTCACGGAGCCGATCGATGTCGCGCCGCACCGTGCGATCGCTGGTCGCGAGCCGCGATGCCAGCACCGACCCCAGCCAGTCGCGCCGGGCCTGCATTAACGACAGCAGGGTGAGCAATCGCGACGTCGTCGCCATGGCCTCCACGCGAGATCGCATATAGGCCACGAACAGACCTACACGGATGGAACTGTCGTAGCACGAGCCGATCCCGGCCGGGAACGCGAGGAGCGGACATGTCTGTCCAGACCACGACCCACCTGAACTTTCCGAGGCGATGCCCGCGAGACGCTCACACCTGCCAGTCCGCCTTAGGTGGTCACCTCGTTATCAACACCCACGCCGACTTCGGGATGCCGGCCGAGATCCCCGGATTCGACAAGGTCGTCTTCGGCCTGGTCGACGCCTCCAACGGGTTTCATGTGATGGATTACGACATCCCGGGGCTCACGGAGGGCGGCATCACGGACGGCGGCGCGACGCGCCGGGAGAACGGCACAACGGTTACCGAGTAGGCGGTGTTCATGTCGATCAGCGCCCCAACGTTCGAGGAGTCGTAAGACTACTAGGATGGCCCGGCGGTGGATGCCACTGTGGTCGAGCCGCTCGCGGCTTCGGCGTGGAGCGCGGGCTTCGGGATGTTGACGAAGCGGCTTGGGATTGCTTGGAGTGTGTCGGTCGACGCAGACTGGCCTAGACGGAACGGGGCCGTTTGATGACCGCGCCGGCCCCCACCCACCCGCCAGTCGCTCGCCAGGGTCTGAGCCCAGATGACCCGGCCGTTTCCGGAATGAGCATGCAACGTAACAGACGGCCCTCGACAGTTGCAGATTGGCCCGCCTGCCGCCATCCTCATGTCAAAGCAGACGCAATAGACGCCATCAGCGACCGCGCATCCTTCTCGAAATCGCCGTCTAGCATGCACAACCGAACGAGAACGTCGCTTGTTGCGACATAGCTCGTGAACCCCGTTGAGACTTCGACAAACCAATCGTGGTGCTCAGACCCGGCGGCCGCTCCGATTGCCAGGCGGAAGCGGACGGGGTCGGCGACGCCCTCGCGCCTAAGCTGCTCATCGCTCAGCCCCGAGATGACCTTCGTTACCACCCGTTTAAGGGTGGCATCGGGGGCAGCATCGCCAGGAAGGTAAACGCCGGCGTCACCCTTCCTTCTTCTGCCCTCACTCATTTGACGCTGATCACCGTCAAGAACTACCTGCAGCTTTAGCCGCCGGGGCCGCATATTGCCATCAATGAACTCTCGCTGCACCTGAGCGAGGGCCGACTCGCCATTCTGCGCCTGAAAAATCTCGACGGCTTCAAGGGTGGCCGAATCACAAGCCCGGATAATTGACTCGAGCAACGCAGAAGCAACCGAATCCTCTGTCAACAACGCTAACGACGGCCGGATCGGCGCACCGAGAGAATGAGCCGCTCGGGGGGAGGCCATAGGACCATACGATGCCGGCTCAGGAAGCGATTCCAAGATGGTCACTCGCGAGTCCGGCAACCCTAGGTACATTTCCGGAGAGTGAGTGGTGAGCACAAAATTAAGCCCATCCTGAACGCTCATGTACGCGAAAGCTTCCTTGAGTCGGGCCTGCGAAAATGAAGCCAACCACGCTTCAGGCTCGTCAACGATGACGATCGAGTTCTTGGCGACCTTCGACAGTTTCCACAGCAAATACAAGGCGGAGAGCTCTCCACGTCCCATAGCGAACGTATCGTAGCGAGCACCCATCGAGCTTATCTGAAACCAAGGAACAACGTCGTCGCCGTCGGGACCTTCAACTTCAAAAACCTCTATCGAATCGTAATCGCGACGCAGGATTCGCGAGGCGTGATCTCGCCACTCTTCGCTCAATGCAGCCGCGTCGGTACCCTCGAGGAGATCTTGAGCGTTCGCGTCATGCTGAAAATGCCGCTGGATAGCTTGGGATTCTTCGGCCGGGTCAATGAAGAGGATATCCGGAAGAATTCCAGTGACGGTGGACACCGCCTCCGAGCCCGCACCCGGAATTCGCTCGACAATGACTTCCCACTCTGAACCCGACGTGACGCCCTTCGCTTCTACGCGAATTAGCCGGTCCGGCCACTTCAAGGGGTAGGTCCCCCCCAAGGCCCGAAGCGCCCTCAGGAGCGTGGTCTTCCCCGCTCCGTTCCCTCCGGTTACTACGCCTATCCCAGATGCAACCTCGACGTCCAGTTCTTGAACGCGCGGTCCGGGCAGGGAGAGACGTAAGCGAATGCTGCGCAAGTACGTGTCATATGACCGGCTACCCACCCGGTCGAGTGCGGCGACCAGTTGCGCATGCCTCAGCCCCATCCCAGTTCACCCCACCGCGCCTGATTTGCGAACTGCAGCAACTCGTCCTCGGAATCCCCCTCAGGGTCGAGGCGATCGAGTACAGCCCAGGCATTCTTAGCCAGGGCAAGCTTGGGGTGTGAGAGGTCTCGTCCCGCTCGATTGGCCAGGAACATCCAGACAATGAGATCCCTCAACAATACTGACGACACATCCGCCACTCGAGCAGTGCTTCTGTCTTGAAACACCGCAACGGCTCGGCGCCGAGCGGATTGCTCTCCAGCTGTGCGTTGCCACCGGGCGATCTCAAGCTCCCGCATAGTGTCGGATAGTGCTTCGAAGCCGTCAACGGATGCGTCTCGGGCCATCTGCGCGCCCACGCACAGCCAGGTGTGCAATGTCGCCTTGTTGGGCCGCAACGCCTCCAAGTTGGGGTTGACCTCAAGTGTCCCAAATACGGCGAGCATGGCCTTTCGGAGAATTTCGACGTCTCGTTGCGAAAATGGTGTTCCTTCTCGGTATCGGGCGGTGACGAGCGACGCAGTGACCTTGGCGTCCAACCGTCGACCCTCAACTGTCACTAAGACGCGTGCCAACATGTCATCGTAAGCCATCCGCGCGTTCGAGAATCCGATCTTTTCGGTAAGGAGATTCTCTTCGGCGCCCCAATCCGTCAGCTCGCGCACCTGGTTGCGCGCATCGCCAACGAATGCGTTTCGTTTTTCGGCTTCTGTCAAACTTGTAGGTTGGTTAAGCCTGAAGAAGAGCTCGTGAGGCTCGTCGGGGGTGTAGTCAACGAGCTCAAACACTCGGATGGTAAATTTTCGGAATGTTCGCGCAACCTTATCGGGGAGTTCCGCATAACGAAATCCCGAGATAGCTTGAATACCCGGATCAAGCGGCTCAATCTTGCCGTCTATAGCAAAATGACCTCTCACAAAGTCCCTTATGGCAGTCAAGCGCTGTTGACCATCGAGCACGTCGCTGCGCCCATCTTCACGCACTACGAGATGTATGGGCGGCACATGCCATCCACGCAGAATGGAATCAACGAGCCTTCTCTTCTTTTGCAAGGTCCAGACTTCAC
The DNA here is from genome assembly GCA_029239635.1 of Microbacterium sp. Lineage (GTDB taxonomy): Bacteria > Actinomycetota > Actinomycetes > Actinomycetales > Microbacteriaceae > Microbacterium. Next base: position 4,976 of record JARBUN010000019.1, read on the forward strand.
CACGCTGAAAATCGGGCTGCAGGTCATAGTCACCATCCTCCATGCGGCGAAAGATGGTCTCAATGTCAGGGTCTTGTGAGAGAAATCTCAAGCCTACTCCAAATGCGCCAATTATACTTTTGCCGAAGCCTAGCGATTTTTGGCACCCAATTCCACCATGAATAATCTGCTCCTGGACAGACGTGCCTGCCACTTCGCTTCGACGAGCGGATACCGATCGTGGCCGCTACCCCGAATCGCCTATGGAAGGTCGCCGTTCTCACAATCGCCCCCGTCGGCGGGCGCGGCGCCGGATGAGGAGCGATTGTCTGCATACCGCGACGCCATCGACTCCATCTGGTCCATCACCAGCTTGATCGCCGCCGGCTGCTTGTCCGGCGGGTACTTGTACTTCACCAGAAGCCGCTTGATGGACGAGCGCAGCTTCGCCCGGACGTCGTCGCGCACTGTCCAGTCCGTCCGCACGTCTCGACGCATCACCGCAACGAGCTCGCGAGCGATCTGGGCGAGCACATCCTCGCCCTGCACATCGACCGCGGATTCGTTAGTCGACACGGCGTCGTAGAACGCGAGCTCGTCGCTCGACAGCGGCGGCGTGAAGGTCTCTCCGCGCGCAGCCTCGGCCGCCACGTCTTTGGCCATCGCAATGAGTTCGGCGATCACCTCGGCGGCCGTCAACTGCTGGTTCGTGTACCGGTTCATGATCTCTGCTATGCGCTCGGAGAAGGCCCGCTGGCGCACGAGGTTGCCGCGCGTCGCGGTCGCCCCGGCATCCACCAGCGAGGCACGAAGCGCCTCGATTGCCAGATGCGGATTCGGAGCCGCCTGCGCCCGAGCGAGGAACTCCGGTCCGAGGTTGTCGAGCGACAGCCGAGGCAAGCCCGCGGCGTCGTAAATGTCGAGCACTTCGCCGGGAGCTATTGCCTCGGCGACCAGTCCGCTGAGCAGTCGCGAGATCTCCTCGGGGACAGGCTCGTCGCGTGCCTGCCGATCCCTGGCGTCGAACTTCGCCATCCAGACGCGCACTTCTTCATAGAAGGCGATCTCCTGGTGGAGCTCGGCGAGTCCTTCGTGACCGGATGCCAAAGCCCACGCTCGCGCCAGCTGGCCCGTCGCGCTGCGGTACCGGACCGAGAGCCGCTCGTTCTCGAGGTCAGGAGCGTTCAAGGGGTTCGCGGAGTCACGTAGATAGTTGGTCGTCGTGGTGGCGGCGGTCCGCCACGCGCGGGGACCACCGCGCGCGACGATCGCACGCCAGTCGCAGCCCACGAGCATCTCGCGGATCTGTGCCACCAGCTCGGTCGCGATCGTCACGGCTTCTTCGATGCCGCGACCGATGGGCCGGTTCTCCTGGTCGGAGCTGGTGTACTCCGCGAGGGCGTTCGCCAGGTTCTCGGCGAGCGGCGCATACGCCACCAAGAGGCCATCCTCCTTGCCACGAAACGTCCGGTTCACGCGCGCCAGGGTCTGCATCAGCAGGGCGCCCTTCAGCGGGCGGTCGAGGTAGAGGGTGTGCAGCGGGGGCGCGTCGAAACCCGTGAGCATCATGTCCTTAACGATCACGAGTTCGAGTTCGTCATCGGCATCCTTCAGACGGGCCTTGATGGCCTTGTTCTCGGACTCGCGCCGGACGTGGTCGCTTATCGGGGGCTGGTCGGTCGCCGAACCCGAGTACACGACCTTGATGCGCCCGGAGTCGAGGCCGGACGAGTGCCAGTCCGGGCGCAGCGCGACGATCGCCGAGTAGAGGCGGGCGCAGATCTCGCGCGTGCCGCCGACGATCATTGCCTTTCCCGGCGACTCGATGAACGGCTTCATCCGTTCACGCCGCTCCTCCCAGTGCTGCATGATGTCGGCCGCGAGGGTGTCGATCCGTTCGGGCGCGCCGTACACGGCGTTGACGACGGCGACGGATGCCTCGAGCCGGGCGCGTTCGGTGTCGTCGAGGCCGATCGTGTATTCGTCCGCAGCGCGGTCGATGTCGTCCTGGCTGGCACCGTCCGCGAACGCGACCTTCACGAGGCGGGGCTCGAAGTACACGGGAACGGTGGCTCCGTCGTCGACGGCGCGCGATAGATCGTAGATGTCGATGTAGTCGCCGAACACCGCGCGGGTGTCGCGCTCGGAGAAGGAGATCGGCGTTCCCGTGAACGCGATGAGCGTCGCGTGCGGGAGGGCGTCGCGCAGGTGGCGAGCGTAACCATCGAGATCGTCATAGTGACTGCGGTGGGCCTCGTCGACGACCACGATGACGTTGCGGCGCTCCGTCAGGAGCGGATGCGCGGCACCCGAGACCTTCTCGGCCTCGGTGAGCCCGAACTTCTGCAGCGTCGTGAAGTAGATGCCACCCGTGTTGCGGTTGCGCAGTTCGTCGCGTAGCTGAGCGCGCTCGCGCACCTGAATGGGCTTCTCGGCGAGTAGCAGGCTCTGATCGAACGTCTGGAAAAGCTGGCCGTCGAGCTCGGTGCGGTCGGTGACGACGATGACGGTGGGATTGCGGAGCTTCCAGTGCCGTGACACCAGGTTGGCGTATAGCTCCATTTCCATCGACTTGCCCGAGCCCTGCGTGTGCCAGACGACGCCAGCCTTGCCGTTCGTCTCGACCGCCTGCACCGTCCGGCCCACGGCCTTGGTCACGGCGAAGTACTGGTGCGGCTTGGCAATGCGCTTGGCCAAGCCGTCGGCGTTCTCATCGAACGCCGTGAAGTTCCGGACGAGCTGCAGAAACCGTTCCTGGTTGAACAGTCCGTCGAGGGCGTCATCGATCGGCTCGACGGAGGCTCCGTTCTCGATCCGCGGTTGGGACAGAGGGATGCCGTCGTCATCGACGTTCCACGGGGCGAAGTGGTTCAGCGGGGTGAAGGGGGTGCCGTACCTGGCATCGAGTCCGTCGCTGGCGAGCGTGAGCACGCAGAAGCGGAAGGCCATCGGGAACTCGCGCAGGTACGTGCGCAGCTGGTCGTGGGCGTCGGCGACGCCAGCGGACTGGGCGCCTGCCCGCTTCAGCTCGATGATGCTGAGCGGCATCCCATTGACGTAAAGCACGATATCGAAACGGCGATGCGCGTCGCCCTGCCGCACGGTGACCTGGTTGACGGCGAGCCAGTCGTTCTCCGACGGGTCGGAGCCCAGCAGCCTTAGTCGTGGGTTCTGCTCGCGACCGTCCGCATCAATGTAACTGAGCGGGTACCCGCTCACCAGGTACTGATGGATGCGGTAGTTCTCCGTGAGCGCATCCTGCGACTTCGGGGACGCGATCTCGGCAACCGTCTGACGGAGGTATTCGGCCGGGATGCCAGGATTCAAGCGTTGCAGCGCGTCCAGCAGGCGCGGGCGGATGAGGGGGTCGTCCCAGGTGTCGCGCTCGCCGCTTCCGGGCGCGATCTGTTCCCCCCGCACTGGCCGCCAGCCCAGTGGCTCGGAGAGCCTGTCGATGGCGTCCTGCTCCCAGGCGGATTCGACGAGGAGTCTCATTGCTCGGGACCTTCCTCCGTGTGGGACACGGGCGCGTCCGCTTGGTCCCCGGAACGCTGCAGACGGTGCGCTATTCTCTCGGCGAGACGGCCGGTGGATTGTCGAGCGTTCTCGATCGTGTCGCCGCTGAAACGCCCCAGTGTCTCGAGACCTCCCTTGCCTGCATCGAGCACGTCGTCGCGGACGTCGGCGACAGCCTCAGACCACCGCCGCGCTTCCAGAGCCGTCTGCTCGTTGCTGAGGCCCAAAGCGGCGTGGAGTTCGGTCACGTTCGAGGCGACGGTGTTGCGTGCGCCGACGACGACCTTGGTCGACTTCGGGTTGAGCAGCACCTTCGCATTGGCTCGACTCGCGGCCGCATCCATCCGGGCGACGAGATGGGCGGTCGTCGATCCGATGAGGTCTCGTCTGCGCTGACGCGCTGTCTGCAGTGCAGTGCGGTGCCGATCAAGCTCCTCTGCGGACGAGTCCAACACCCTGTCGAGCTCCAGGACGCTCATCCCCTCCTGAATTTGGAAACACCGCGCCAGGACGGCGAGCCATTCGCCGACCTCGGTCTGCGCCGCCCTGGATAAATCGGCCAGCTCGCCGACCCTTGCTTCGCGTTCAAGTTTGTCCGCCAGGCTCTGGAGCTGACGGAGGGCATACGCCTGGGTCCGCGCGACCGTGGCGGCCGAGCCTTGGATCTTCGACCACGTGACCTCGGACACGCGCCCGACCTCGGCGCGGACGACCATCGCCTCATCGAGCATCATCTCGACGCCGATCATGTCGGCGAGGACCGCGTCCTTCTGAGAGCGAAGAACATCATCGACCTTGGCATCGATCTTCGCCAGGTAGTCGGTGATCTCCTCCATCTGCTTCTGCATCGCGTATTGCGCCATCAGTCCGCCGACGCCCGCGAGGACGGCTGGGTTGGTGAGCATCGCGCCGGGCTTGGCGACGAATTGCAGGTTCTTCGTGAAATGTCCGTTCGCACCTCGGGTGGTGGCCTGAATGAATGCGCCGCCGGAGCGTTGTACGAACGTCGCGCCGTGCGCAGCGCGCGCTGACTCTTCGGTGAGCTTCATCCAGCGCCCCGCATTCGCGGAGATTCCGGACGCGACCTGCAGTGCGCTTCCCGCGCCGGCTGTCAAGCGGCCGAAGTCCAGGGGGATTGAGGGCACGCCCGCGGACAGGGTGAACTCCGCGACGGCAGCCGGGTCGCCGATGACCACCAGGCCCTCACCGTCGGTGATCAATTCGATCTCTTCACCGGTGGCGGTCCCGGGAGCCCGATCAATCGATGGGGCGGAGGTGTCTTCGTCAGTGGGTTCGGCGTCCGAGGTCATGGTGTGTGTCGCTTCCGTGGGGATCGGTGGGTCAGCCGGCGAACTCGAACATGAGTTCTGCATCGGGATCGATGCTGCGGGCGAGTTTGGTGAAGTGGAACTCGGCTTGGTTCCGGAGCGCCTCGGCGTTGTTCTCCAGATACTTCGTCTTCAGGTCGTCATCGACGAGTCCGTTGAGCTGCTCGGACTCCGTCTTCTGTTTGGTGAACGCGCTGAGTACTCCGTCATCGCTGATGACCCGCTCGATCTTCCGGTCGGACTCGCCGATCCAGATGAACGGCGGAACCTTGACCACGAACTGATGGTCGCCCGTGGCGTCGATGGTCACGGCGTCAACGCCGAGCTTCGCCTCCAGGCTGTACTGCATAAGTCGGACTTTCTGCAGGAGTGGCACGTCCTTCAGGACTGCGGGAGGCAACCCTTCCGACTCGGAGATCCCCTCCACGCCGAGCGTGAGAAGAACCGTCTGATCCTCCTTGGTGATGAAGGTGACGACCTGTTCGTTCCGGACGACGCTCTTCGATCCGAGCGCGGATGCCAGCCACGGCGGAGTCAGCAATCCCGCAGCGACGCCCCCCGCCAGGCCGCCGAGCACGAGCACGACGACGCCAAAAGTGGCGAGGTGAGACCACAACGGCACCGGGCGACGAAGGAACCTCACGACGCCCCCTCAGCGGTGAGCTGCGGAAGCGCGGGCGTGGCAGTCATGCGGCGAATCCCCCCAGATTCGTGCGACGGTGCAATGGTGCGAACATACCGGCTTTCCGTCCCTCAGACGCTAGCGTCCGCCGCGATGGCCTCGGCGTCGCGCACGCGGAGCTTTCCCGACATGAGCTGGGGGAGGAGCGCGTCGCGGGTCGCGGCGAGGGTGCGGTTTTCCTCGCGCGCGGCATCTGCCCGATCGACGAGAGCATCGATCGCGAGACCCAGCGACTGCGCCTTGTCAGCATTGGGGAGACGAACTTGGGCTTGACCGAGTTGGATACGGCTAAGTTCTGTCTGCCCCGTACTTCCTTCGCCCAACGCCTCGATATCTGCCTCTATCGCCAGGATTGCCTGGCCGATGACGGAGGTTGGGGACACCATCGGGTTCGGACGAACGATCGTGATGTGCGAGTCGACGGTTGCTGTCTCAGTACTGGACCATCGAGCAACCCGGCCCAAGGTGCCCTGCCCGGTTGAGTTGACGAGGACGTCGTCGCGACGCAGCAGCTTCTCTGGTCGGACTCGTGGTGGGCTCGTCCATCGTGACGGTTCGAGGTTCACTGATTGGTCGCGGATGCATTTCTGGTTGAGCACGCGCGTGCCCTCATTCGGCTCCACATACTGCGGGGAAATTCCTCGGGCGACAAGGGTCGCGGCCTCGGCGATCGTCACCACGACATGGCCGTCGCGTAGCGATCCTGCCATCTCCCACCTCGCCGCACTCGAAAGCGACGCCGCGAGCGCCGTGTTCGCTGCGATCTTTTCGTCGAGTGCCCCCAGCACCTCCGCGGAGGCCCACTGTTCAGCGACGGGGGGCAGATCTATCTGCCATCGATTACAGAAGAGCTCGAACTGAAAATTCGATATCCCGGTGGACTGATTCTGGAACTCCCAGGTGCCACCTCTTTCATATAGGTCTTGGAGCGCGTAGAAGACGTACCAGGGAGATGCCTTGGACCGGTCTACCCGAACGAGCCGGCAAAAGCTCGCAGGGATAGAGTCCTCCGAAACTGACGAAAGCAAGGCGTCAGAAACGTATATGGTGCGGCCTGTCGGTCGGTCTTTCGTTCCTCCCGAAACTTCGAGCAGTATGTCTCCGTCGCGCAGTATGCGCTTCGCCGCCTTTCCTTCAAGTTCAAAACGAAGAGGCGCAGAGGAGATGTTCCGCTGAAGCGCTGCGGGGAAATCTGCCCCCCGGATGACGCGAACGGGGATGGTGCCAGGCGCTTGATTTTCTTTGCCCCATCCTCCGCCAATTGCAAAGTCAAGAATGTCGCCGAATCGTGTGCTCACGACACACGTCCCAACTGCTCGCGCACGACCTCCGCCAGCCGCGCCGACTCCGCGAACTGAGCCTCCAGCTCCGCGCGCAGCCGGGCAAGCTTCTCCTCGATCGGCTCGCCGTCGTCCTCGAGTTCCGCGGCGCCGACGTAGCGGCCGGGGGTCAGGGCGTAGTCGGCGGCCTTAATCTCGGCGAGCGTCGCCGAGCAGCAGAAACCCGGCACGTTCTCGTACTCGTCGAGAGCGGCATCCGAATCGATTCCGCGCCAGGCGTGGAAGGTGCCGGCGATTCTCGCGATGTCGTCGTCACTCAGGGCGCGTTCGGCGCGGTCGACCATGTGACCGAGGTTGCGCGCGTCGATGAAGAGCACCTCACCGGCACGCGCGCCCTTGTCCTTAGCGAAGAACCAGACGCACACAGGGATGCCGGTCGAACGGAAGAGTTGCGTCGGAAGCGCGACCATGCACGACACCAGGTCGGCCTCGACGATCTCGGCTCGGATGCGTCCCTCGCCGCCGGAGTTCGACGACATCGAGCCGTTCGCCATCACGACGCCGGCCTGCCCACGGGGGGCGAGCTTCGAGAGGATGTGCTGGATCCACGCGTAGTTGGCGTTGCCCGCGGGCGGCACACCGTACCGCCAGCGCGGATCGTGTTCGCTGCGCGACCAGTCCTTGATGTTGAACGGCGGGTTGGCCATGACGAAGTCTGCCTCGAGGTCGGGGTGCAGATCGCGCGCGAACGTATCGCCCCAGCGCGACCCGAGCTGGCCGGTGAGTCCGTGGATCGCGAGGTTCATCTTCGCCATGCGCCACGTGCGCTCGTTCAGCTCCTGCCCGTAGACCGAGATTTCGCTGCCCTCGCCATGGTGCGCGTCGATGAACTTCTCAGCCTGCACGAACATGCCGCCCGACCCGCAGCACGGGTCGTACACGCGACCGCGGGTCGGCTGCAGCAGCTCGACGAGGACCCGCACGACGCTGGCCGGTGTGTAGAACTCACCACCGCGCTTGCCTTCCGCGGCGGCGAACTTTTCGAGGAAGTACTCGTACACCTCGCCTAGCAGGTCACGTGCGCGGCGGCCGTCCGACCCGCCCTGGCCCTGGGCGGCGAAACGCGCCGAGTTGAAAAGGTCGACGAGCTCGCCGAGGCGCCGCTGGTCGACGCTGTCGCGATTGAAGATCCGCGGAAGGGTGCCGTTGAGCTGCGGGTTCGCCTGCATCACGGCATCCATCGCCTCATCGATCAACGCGCCGATCGACTTCTCAGGGACATTCATCGACGGCCCAGAGCCCTTAGCTCGCTCGGCGAGAAAGCCCCATCGAGCATTGGTGGGTACCCAGAACACGCCACGGCCCGTGTACTCATCCGTGTCGTCGATCAGCCCAGCGATCTGCTCCTCGTCGTATGACTCAGCGAGGAGCTCGGCGCGGATGGCCGCGCGGCGTTCGTCGAAGGCATCCGACACGTACTTCAGGAAGACCAGGCCGAGGATCACGTCCTTGTACTGCGAAGCATCCATCGATCCGCGCAGTTTGTCGGCGGCCTTCCAGAGCGTGTCCTTCAGCTCTTTCATCGTCGACGGCACCTGGGGCGCGGCTTTCGGGGTGCGGGGCATGCGAGTCCAATCTTCTTCGTTCAGGTGTTCTTGTCATCCGGCGCGTCGATCAGGGCGACCGCCCCGGACGTGGCGGCGGTGATGAGCAGTGTGGCGTACTCATCGAGGCGAGCAGAGCGCGCCTCAAGATCGGCACGGGCATCGGCGATTGCCACGAGAGTCCGCGCAAGGGGACCTGCGTTCCGATGATCGACGCGGCGCAGGAGCCATCGCCTCCACGCTCCGGGGCCCGGCGTCGCGCCAGCAACGTCCACAGCTATGATCTCGGGCACCAGCCCTCCTGGATCCCGTGCATTGATGCGCAGAACCCGAGCTGGATAGGCAACGACCTTCGAGCCATCTCTGTCCACCCATGCAGCGGCGGTCGGACTTGTACGAAACACGACGTCGCCGGGCTGGGTGAGCGCCGCACGGGGATGCTCCGATGCGAACGTCAGCTGATCGACCCGTGCGCTGCCAATAGCCGAAGGATCATCGAGATCGGTCGCGCGCAACACCACCAGGCCCTCGTGCCCGATTACCTCGGGTCTCACGCGTGCTCCCGGAACAATGCGCAGATGCCGATCGCGGACGAGGTCAGAGACCGGCGCCGGGCGCGGAACATCGTGAGGCGACGGGTCAATGTCAACCGAAGCGAAATCATCGCGGATGGAGTCGCCGATGACATCCAAGCGTGCGGCGCTCTCGGCGGCGACGGGAGCGCTCCTCTTCGCTCTCCGGGCTGAGGATGACACGAGCGATTCACTTCGCGCCTGCAACGACGTGGTTCGCGTTAGCGCCACGAAGCGGAGCTGCCGCGCAAGCACGTCGCGCGTGGTGCCCATGGCCGCCATGACATCTGAGACCACGTCTGCGCGCACCGCGGGAGTGAGGGAAAACGCAGACATATCCGCGGTGGCCGTGTACCGGTCGGCAAATGAGGGAGAGCCGGCCGGGCTACCCAGAACCCACAGGGAGAGCGATTCGCGCGAGGCGGTGTTCACCAGCCCCTCGCGCAGCCGCACGATGCCGCGTACCCACCCCGACCTCAGGATGTCGGCCCGTTCGTGCTTCTCGGGCGACGGAAGTTCATCAACGAGCGCGCGGGAGGGCCCGATCACCACCGCAGAATCCACGGCCCGGAGCGAGAGGGCAATCTCTTCAACTGCGCGGAGCATCGAAGGGACGCCGTCGCCTCGAGCCACGGGCAAACGCGCGACGATCACCGCGGGCGATGTCGCCTCCGCGCTGAGTACAAATCCGTCTACACGAAGGCGACGCTTCAGCCTGCGGGCGGGCGCGTTGAGAGGAACAGAAGCATTCACGTCGTCGCCGAGCTTCTGCGCGAGCGTCGACGAAAGCGACGCATCGTGGGGATCCAGCCTCACGATGCCGTCCGACCGCACGAGCGCACGCACCAGCTCGTAGACGAGAGTCGTCGCGTCGGGTGAGAGCGGTCCGGCCGACGCGGCCGCGCGGCTCACGGATGACGAACGATCGGCGATCAACGCCAGCGCCGCTGACGGGGAATAGACCGAATCAGTCAGGTGTGCGGCGTAGCCCATCCAGGACACGCCTCGGCGTACGTGGTCGTCGATCTCGCGGCACAGGAAGTCGTCGGAAGGGTCGACCTCGCGAGCGAACCGCGCGATGTCTGCGCTCGTGCTGGCACCAAGACTCTCTGCGAGAGAGGACAGCGTAACGAGGGCCTCCAACTCAGCCACAGACTGTTCGTCCGAGAACGAGAACCCTCGTGGAGCGGACACGCTTGCAAGATCAGCGACAGCCTCGGGGTTGTTGCCGTGATCGGTGCGCGCCAGCCACTCGGCGACATCGAGCGCCGAGAACTGCAGGCGGCCGTCCTCTTGAAATATCGGGGTCGGAAAGGCGTCCGGCCCGCTGCTGAACCGCGTCCGCCACTTCGACGCGACGGGTCGCCGAACACCCGCCAGGCGTGCGACGCCTGCCAGATCGATGAGCAGCGACGGGTTAGGGACCACATCATCAGGCTACCCATCCATCCAAGGGCTGGTGCAGTGATGGCGATAAGGGGGCTTATCACCTATAAAAGCACTAATGCAAATCGCTCTCGTGCACCATCGGATCGCCGCGAAACCGCAGCCACGATCAGGGCGACATGCCAGCGCCCCCAACTCGCAAGGAGATGCGTATGAACACCACTGCAGAAAACCTCAGGACGGCGGAGATCCAGTGCCCACACTGCGGCACCCTGTTCGACATCGACGGCGCGCAGTACGCCAGCATCATCGGACAAGTGCGCAACGCAGAGTTCGAGTCCGAACTTCACGCACGCCTCGCTGAGGCGGAGAAGGTCAAGGCAGCCGAGATTGCACGCGCGGTCTCCGACACCGCGCTGACGGCGCAGCGCGAAGCCGCGGCGAAGGATGCCGAAATCGAGAAGCTCCGCACCGAAGCAAAGTCGGCCGAGACGGTTCGGTCTCTAGCCGTCGCCACGGCGGTGTCGGAGGTTCAGCAGAACCTCAACGCCGCGACCACCAAGCTCGCGCTTCAGGAGGCCGAGCAGAAGGCGAAGGACGCTGCCCTTCGCGAGTCCCACGCCAAGGAGCTCGCGGTCAAGGACGAACTCATCGAGCGCTACAAGGACATGAAGGCCAGGCTCTCGGTCAAGCTGCTCGGCGAAACGCTCGAACAGCACTGCGAGACCGAGTTCAACCGCATTAGGTCGCTCGCGTTTCCCGACGCGAGCTTCGGCAAGGACAGCGACGCATCCGGTGGAACGAAGGGCGACTACGTCTTCCGGGACTTCAGCGACGGCGTCGAGTACGTGTCCATCATGTTCGAGATGAAGAACGAGTCCGACGTCTCTGCAACCAAGAAGAAGAACGCTGACTTCCTGGCGAAGCTCGACAAGGACCGCAGGGAGAAGGGGTGCGAGTACGCCGTCCTCGTCTCGATGCTCGAAGAGGAGTCCGACCTTTACACCGGTATCACGGACGTCTCGCACATGTACCCGAAGATGTTCGTCGTCCGCCCGCAGTTTTTCCTGGCGATCATTGCGCTCCTGCGTAACGCGGCGCAGGACACCATCACGGTCAAGGCCGAGCTGGAGCAGGTCAAGAAGCAGAACATCGATATCACCGACTTCGAGTCCGACCTTGAGGAGTTCAAGTCGGCGTTCGGCCGCAACTACGACCTTGCCAAGCGGAAGTTCGACGCAGCGATCAAGGAGATCGACGTCGCAATCGACCGACTGCAGAAGGTGAAAGATGGCCTGCTCGGGTCCGAGAACAACCTCCGCCTCGCGAACGACAAAGCGACGGCGCTCTCTGTCAAGAAGCTGACCAAGGGCAACCCCACCATGGCCGCCAAGTTCGAAGAGGGTCGGGGGCAGTCCGACGAGGCGGCGGCGGCCTAAGAAGAATCCGCAAACATACGAAGGGAGACTGATGGACACCGCTATCGACTCAGCGGGCAATCCGGTATCGATCGACCAAGTGAAGGACCTTGCGACTCTGCCGGATCTGTGGTGCGGGGGCGAGCTCCCCGATGGCTCCGCGTGCGGTGCCACAGTCTGGACGACGGCGCTGCACAGCACGAAGCGTGCTGCGGCTTTCGCAGCCCACCACCGCGACGGCTGCGACGAAGGTTCAGAGCGTTCGACCGATGCGCCCGGAGATGTGGGGCATGAGTACGCCACCGGCGCCCGACCCCTGCGATGGCGGATGCGCCTCGGCGCGCCCGAGCCATCCGTCGGTCCGGATGGTCGGCGGAGACCTGACGCCGGAAGGCCCGGGTCATTCACTCGACGTTATGTCACGGATAGAACGCTGCCTGACGTTGATGCGGCAACTCAGCGATCGTTCTCCACCCTGTTGGTAAATCTCTTGTCGGGCAGCATGCCGGCGGACGTTGAGCTCGTCCTCGGCGCTCGTGATCCCGTCCTCGCGAGCCACGTGGTGGTGCACGCCAACCACGCCTCGTCTGATAGGTGGATGGGCAAAGAACTCATCATCTGGGGCAAGGTGGCCGGCCTTGTTCGCACCCAATGGGACGGTCTCATGCTGCGTATGGAGGGCGCGGCAGACGACGTCGCGGTTCTGGTGGACAAGAAAAGCCTCGTCCGCCTGAAGATCGCCGATGTCGACTCGCTGATCGGTCGACACGTCATCGCGTACGGCACCTACACGCGTGGCAGTGCCACACAACGACCCTATGTTCGCGCCGTGCACGCGTCAGTCGCGTTCAACCCACGCGTGACGCATCGGCGAAGGTAAGAACGGGAGAGCCGACAGTCCCGGGGTTGGGACCGCGCTTCCATCCGCGCTCAGGTGCCTTGGCGCCTCTACTCGCCAGCCCCCAACCCCATCAACCTCTCCAGCCCCTCCTCCGTAACGATCGGAATCCCCCACGCGCGCGCCTGCCGCGCCTTCCCCGACATCGAATCGGGGTCGGCAGCCACGAGCACTTTGGCCTTCTTCACCATGCTGTCCTTCGGGATCAGACCGCGCTCAGCGAGGATCTCGAACCACGCGGCTCGATCTCGGCGCGTTTCGCCGGTGATGACGACGGTGTCACCGGGCGACAGGCGGAAGCCGGTGGTGAGGGTCGGGGCTGCGGCATCCGGTTTCGACGCGGCGCCGGCGATGGTCTCCGGGTCGATCTCGAGCAAAGTACCGATCTTCTGGATGTCAGCCCACTCGTCAGCAGTGAGCTGGTCGTCCGCCCAGGCCGCCGAGACCAACCCGTCGAAGTAGGCGCGATGGATTCGCCGGATTGCAGTGCTTGAGAGATTCAGCTCCGCGGCGAAACGGATGAGGTCATCAGTCTCCGTTGCGGACATGTACCGATCGAGGAGGACGCGATCAAGCAGTGCGAGGTAATCCAGATTCAGGGCGCCGTCGTCGACGGCGGCGTCAGTCTCGACGTCCACGTGCAACCGCTCGAGAACCGACCGCGGCGCCGTATCGGAGTCCGTGCGCGCCAACCAGGCCGCCGTATCGAACGGTTCATCCGGCCACTCACCCGGGGTGGCGAGCCACCCATCCCACCAGGCGGGATCGTGACCCGCGCCGATGTAGGCGCGAAGGAGCGCGGCCGCAGCGAGGGCATCGGCCGAGGCGCGATGAGCGTTCTCCATCGCATACCCGATGGCAGCGCTGCAGTCGGCGAGACTCCGATTGCCCGGCAGGAATGTGCCTGCGAGCTGCATCGTGCACATCCAGTAAGCGAAATCGGGACACACCAGACCGGCCTGCTCCATCGAGTGAGCCAGGAACCGTGCGTCGAAACTGGCGTTGTGCGCAACAGGCACACGCCCGCGCAAGAGCGAAGCAATGGACGGGGCGAGAGCGCCGAACTCCGGAGCTCGCGCGGCCGCGGCGGCGCTGATGCCGTGGATACGCTGCGCACCCATGTCCCGCATCGGATTGACGAGTGTTTCCCAGGCTCCTTCGACGACGCCGGTCGGCGAGACATGCACGATCGCCACTTCGACGATGCGATCGTGCTTCTGCGGAAAGAGACCTGTCGTTTCCAGATCAATGACTGCGAATCCTCGCCCCATGTCGCGCCCCCAGGTGAATCGAGGTCACTCTATCCGCCGCCAGCGATCAGTAACGGGCGACATAGGCTCCCGACGGCGCAAGCTCGACCCGTCCGGTGGCCACCGCCATCGTCAGAGCCTCGGCAAGTCGCTCGGAGATCTGCGTCGTCATCCGCTTTCCACCGAACAGCCGCAGAGCTTCTCGTTTGATCTCGTCTTCGCGCACCCCACCGCCGAGCTCAGCGACAACGGCCATCGCGTTCGCGATCTCTTCCAGAGCGACGAACTCGAGCGGTCGACTCTCCCCCGGGCTGCTCGTGCGGACATTGCGCCACGTCGAAACATCCACGTCCACCTGCCAGACGAACTGCTCGTCGCCCTGTCGCGTGTGGGCATCTGGAATCAGCCGAAGGATGTCTGCGGCTCGGGCTCCGGACACCCGAGACAGTCCGAACGATTCCGCCACCAGTCTCACCAAGCGTGCTCGCGATATCGGTCCCTCGGCGACGATCGCCTCCACGAGGACGGAGCGAACCCGCTGAGCAGCAGATGGACTCGGAAGCGCATCCAGCACGGCGACTCCCCCCGACGCGGTGGACGTCCAGGGTACGAAGGGGCGGACGTGCGGATGCGTCACACTGACGGCATCCTCGTCGTCCTGTCCTGCCGGCATTGCCCCGCGCGGAAGCTCAAGCGGCTCCTCCGCCGGAAGCGCGTCGAGATTCTCGACCCGCTCCACCGGCGCGTCTGACACAGACCGCTCCCCGGCCTTGGCGGCCTCCACCGCCGCGACGAGGCGGTCGGCCGTGGCATCCGGATCATCCAGCCACTCCGGCAGCCACACCCTTTCGACCCCCGGCCACCGCATCAACCTGCCGAGGACATCGACAGGCAGGCCATCGCGGTCGGCCACCGTGCGGCGCGCGCGCCAGCCCTCACCGTCGAGCAGCACGGCGATGAGCGGCTGGGCGGGGTCGGACGCGGAAGCCAGGGTGAGATCAATACGGAAGTCCGAGAGCCCGACGTCCGTCTTCACCACGAGTCCACGCTCGGTCAGGACCGCAGCGATCTCATCACGGTGTCGATCGATCACGGGCACGCGGGACGTGGAGTCATCGGTCGGCGCGACTCCGCAGGCGGCGAGCTCGAGGTAGGACTTCAGGTCCTTGAGTCCACGAGCCGAGGTCTGCTCGGCACGAAGCTCAGCGGGATCGAAGCTCGCGTACAGCACGACCTGTCGTCGCGCACGAGTGACCGCGACGTTCAGCCGCCGCTCTCCCCCTGCACGCGAGAGCGGCCCGAAGTTCAGCGGGAGCATTCCGCGGTCGTTCTTGCTGAAGGCGACGGAGAACAGGATGGTGTCGCGCTCGTCGCCCTGCACGCTTTCCAGGTTCTTGACGAACAATCCATCGCGCTCGTCGAGCGCGCGACCGATGCGTTCATCCGACGCGTCACGCAACATGTTGTCGATGAGGTCGCGCTGCTGAACGTTGAACGTGATGATGCCGATCGACGGCGCCGCGTCGACGGCGGCCGCGAACCGACGGATCACCTCGTCGACGATCGCCTGCGCTTCGACGAGGTTCGTTCGAAGAACTCCACGCCCACCCGAACGCTCGAACCGACCGTCGACGCGCACGAGCGATAGACCGTAGTCGGGCTTCGTCGCGGCAAGCGCGCCGGGTGCAGACGCCGTGGAGTCGCGCAGCGGCGCCGGAAACGACGACAGACGGCTCTCGTAGTACTGGTGGTTGCTGAAGGCGATGAGCGCTTCGTCTTGGCTGCGGTAGTGCCACGAGAGCCACTTGCTCGGAACGCGCGCTTGGGTGCACTCCGTGAGGATGGACTCCTCATCGGCGACCACGCCCGCATCCGCCTCAGCCTCATCGACGTCGGCCGTCACCTCGGCGAAGGTCGACGGGGGCATCTGCTTGGAGTCTCCGACCACCACCACAGAGCGCGCTCGCCCCATCGCCCCTACGGCATCCGCGACGCGAATCTGCGACGCCTCGTCGAACACCACGATGTCGAACATCCCGGCTCGAGCGGGAAAGAATCGCGCGACGGATTCCGGGCTCATGAGCATGCACGGCGTGATCTGGGTGATCAGCTCGCCGTACTTGTCCATGAGCGTCCGCACGCTGTCCCCACCGCGCTGCCGCGAGAGCTGACGTTTGAGCGCACCCATGTCGCCGCCGTCGAACTTCGGGTCGAACCGCCGCTGGGAGAGGATGTCAGCCGGCAGAGCCCGCGGAAGCTCGCCGCGGATGGCTGCCGAGCTCGCGGCGAACCGTTCGATCGTCCGGTTGTGCGCCGCGGGATCGAAGTCGCTGAGGGCGGTGGCGTCTTCACGTTCCCCGAGAGATGCCGCCGCGACGCCCTTGTCGAAAGCGAGCGCCGCGTCGTCGGCGCGGATGCGCCCGGCCAGAATCGCCTCCCGCGCCGTGTTCAGCCCCTGGCGCCGAAGGGGTTCCACGTGCCGGAGCAGGTCGATCCAGCGGCCGAGCGTGACCGGATCGGTCGTCGCCAGGTTGCGCGCCGTCCGCGTGCGTTCCCAGGTCGACGCGATTCCGTCATCCCCAGCCCAGATGGCGAGCTGGTCAGGCGACGCGCCATCTCCCGCAGCAGCGACGACCGCGCGCCACGCCGCGGCGAGCGCCGCGTACCGCTCGGCCGACGCCGCATCCGGGGCCGTCGACTCGTACACGCGGCGCAGGTCCGAGCGGAGATCTCCGGCAGTCGAGGCATCGGATGCGAGCGTTATCGAAAGCCATCCCGCCCACCGAAGGGCGGCCACGACCTGGTCCGCCGCGCCCGGCATGTAGGGATTGACGTCGGGGGCCGCGACCACGACGGGCAGGCGCTGCAATTCGCCACGTATCTCGTCGACCTGCGCGGCCGTCTCGGCCATGGCGCCGGTCAGCGCCGACAGGCTGCGCAGGTCGATCGCGGTCTGCTCGACGCGCAGGTCGGTCGCGAACTGGGCGAGTACCGCACGCCGACGCTTCTTGCGACCGAAGAACGAGGACGCATCGGCGGCCAGGGCGGCTGCGTGGATGTCGCGAACGTTCCGCGAGAGCACCCGAGCATCGACTTGAGCGAGCCACGCCGGCGGCTGCGCGGCCACCGTTGCCAGTCGCTGAGCAAGGTCGTCGACCCACGCGGGGTAGACACGGCCGACGGCATCGAGCGCATGGCGCGGTGCGCGGGCGACACCCGCCCACGCTTCCAGCTGCTGCGGGGCGCGCACGCGAGACAGCAGTTCGCTCGGACCGACGGCCGCGAGCGCGTCGTCGAAAGTGCGGGCCGCACCATGCAGAGAGGTCGCGTCGATACCGGGATCATCGACGAACCCCCACGGATGCGTCGCCGCCGGGCGGGCGAGATCGCTGACCGCCGGCAGCTCTCGCAGAAGCGTGCGCAGCTGGTCGATGTGATCGCCCGACGCAACCAGGGAATGCGGCACATCCAAGGGCAGGATGTCCGCGGCGGATGCCAACATCTGCGATCGAGCCGAGTACAGGGACAGACCCGCCGCGTTCGGTTCGTGCACCCGCTGCGCGTAGCGCGACAGCGCGCCACGGCTGGACTCCGCCGCCTCCCGCTGCGCGGACAACGCCGCCCGGTCGGGCCGGGCAGTGGCGTCGAGCGCTACCCTGAGCTGCTCGCGCACGGCATTCGGCCGCGCACCCTTGTCGTGCAGGTCGAGCGAGAAGGCGCCGAGCCCGACGGCATCCAATCGATCTTTCACGACCTCCAGCGCCGCGCGCTTCTCCGCGACGAAGAGCACGCGCTTGCCGGAAGCCAACGACCGCGCCAGCAGGTTCGTGATGGTCTGCGATTTACCGGTGCCCGGAGGACCTTCGAGCACGAACGTGCGGCCCTCGACGGCTTCGACCACGGCCTCGAGCTGCGAAGAGTCCGCGGAGACGGGAACCTGCGCCGAGAGCGCATCGAGATCGACGTCGACCGGCGCCGGTACCGCATCGATGTAGGCCTCGTTCGGCGACTGGATGAGGTGGGTGACGAGCGAGTTCGTCGCGAGCTCCTCCCAGTTGTCGTCGAGATCTTTCCACAGGCGGAACTTCGCGAATTGCAGGATGCCGAGGTGCACGGTGTCCTCGACGACGAAGGGCCGCTTGGCGTCGACCATCGCCTGGCGCACCGCATCGAACGCGGCGCCGAGGTCGATCCCCGCGGCATCCGTCGCAGGATTTGCGAGCCCGGGCACCTCGATGCCGAAGCTCACCTTCAGCTTCTCGAGGAGGCAGTAATTCGGCGTGGACGCGCCCGCTTCGTCGAGGACGAGGCGGAAGGACTGGCCACGCGACACACTTTCCAACGTCACCGGGACGAGAATGAGCGGCGATTGCAGCTGCCGGTCGTTGAACTCCCAGCGCAGGGTGCCGAACGCGAGGTACAGGTTGTTCGCGCCGGTCTCTTCGGTGACGGTCTTCGCTTTCGCGGCCAGGGCCCGCAGCCTCGTCGTATACGCCGCTTGTGTGACGTCGGTGAGGTGCGCCTGCCTCTTATCGGCCAAGAGCGCTTCTCGATCGGCGGGATCGCGATCGCGACCGAAGCGGATGCCACGCTCTCGCGCGATCTCGGGAACATCGTCGGACGCGAGAAGAGTGACGCTCGCGCCTGCGTTGATCATGTCCTCCAGCCGGCCGAGTGCCGCGCCCGGCACCGCGAGTTGGTACCCGGCGCGACTCGTGAAGTTGATGAGGCGGTTGCGCAGACTCAGGTCGAGCAGAGCATTCTTCCACTGCGCCACCCGCGGCGGAGCCAGTGGACGGCCCTGCGCATCGCGCTGGTCGGCGACGAACGGCGCCAGGACACGGTCGAGCGGTCGATACTCGACGACGGTCACCTCACCATCGGGACCCACGGTACGACTGGGCAGCGGGAAGATTCCGTTCTCCCGGGCTGCGCGCACGTCAGTGATGCCGAGGATCTCGTCCCGACGCGCTTCGAGGTACGCCTGGGGCGTGGCGCGGGCGACGTCGAACGGGGCGGATGCTGCACCGCCGGTCGCCTGCGTCGTCTCGAGCAACGAGATCCGGCCCAGCTTCGTGAGGTTGACCGCTTCTTCGATGTCGGTGGTCGCGGGCAGACCGAGGCTGCCGTTCTCCCGCCAGTACCCGAGGAAGATGTGTCCGTCCACCATCCACAACGTCGAGTTGATCCCGATCTGCTCGAGCAGCGCGGCAAGCGTCAGCGTCGTGTCGAGACACGTTCCGAGTCGCCCTTCGAGCACCTCCTGCGGCGTGCGGATCTTCTGACCGCGCAGGCCCCAGCTCGCCGGAGGCTCCGCGTAGCGGATGTCGCGTTCGCGCACGGCATCCCAGATGGCCGCCACCATGGCATCCACCCTCGCCGGGTTGTCGCTCTGGTAACCGTCGAGCTCCGTGCGACCGCTCGACTGCCCCAGCAGGTCCGAGGCACGCTGCAGGACGGGCGTCAGCGCGGTCGCCTGAGGCTGAGCGAAGGATGCGAGGAGCTCGAGGCCGAGGTGCAGCTCCCGCGCGATCCACTGGTTCGCGGCCAGAACAGTGACCGGATGCCGATGCTCGGCGATCAATCCGCCGTCCGGTCCGCGCAGAGTGAGAGTGATGGAGCCGGGCTGCTCCGTATCG
Source organism: Microbacterium sp. (assembly GCA_029239635.1). Taxonomy (GTDB): domain Bacteria; phylum Actinomycetota; class Actinomycetes; order Actinomycetales; family Microbacteriaceae; genus Microbacterium. Next base: position 24,528 of record JARBUN010000019.1, read on the forward strand.
ACCTGGAGCATCGGAGCGGGATCGAGGGAGAGCAGGTCGAGCCCCGCGAGTGTCTTGAGACCGGGCGCGAGGTCGAGGATCACGACTTTGGGCGCCCCCAGGGAACCGCTGGCCGTGGCTGCCTCGATCTCGAGCGATGCTCCGCGAAGCTCGGGCCCACCGTACGAGACTCGCACCTCCTGCACGGGCACGATGCGTGCGTGCGCCATGGCGTAGCTGAGCTCGCTGACCGCGTCGAGCGAGAGACGCGCGCTCGGCGTCGGCGCAGGTGCGGGCACCGACGCGTCCGTCTCGGGCTGCTCGCGCAGCTGGCGGCGGGTGAGCGGCGGTGTCGCCGACTCGGTGGACCGTGCGGTGGTGGCCGCCGGCTCGGCCGACGAAGGGAGGGGTACAGCCGGTGGCGCGGGAAGGGGCGCGCTCGGCGGCGCGGGAAGGGTGTGGCTGGTGGCTCCACCGCCCAGCGCTGACAGCACCGCCGGCTTGCGCGCCGCGATCCGCTGCGCTTCGTCGGCCGCACCCACTTCGCGAAGAAGCAGCTCCGCCGAATCAAGAGCCCGATAGGTTTCCGCGGGGCTGAACTCGACCTGGTGCGCATGTTTGTTGCGCACCTCGCGCATCTCACTCGCCCAGTTCGTCGCTTGCCGCGAAAGATGCCCGTCGAAGGGGTAGCCGAGGTTGCCCAACTTCTCGGTCATCACTCGCAGCATCAGTCCGACATCGTTCGCGTGATGGTGTGAAGTGGGCCTGCCCTGGAGCTCGTCTTTGTGAGCGATGACCTGCACCCACGACGGCCCCTGAGGGAGACGCTCCGCGAACACCCGCTCGACGAACGGACGGAGGCCTTCTGCCAGGTCGTCGATGGAATCGCCGATGATCTGGCGTGTATCGATGGTCATGACATCTCCCTGACGCCCGTTACGACTCGGCCGTGGTATCGGAGCCTAGATGATCGTGAGCGCCCGTTTCGGAACGCACGCTCGACTGTCTTGCGCACGTCGTCCGGCGGGTGGATGGCCCCCTGCTCGCGGCGGCGGCACCTGGCCCGAATCTCCATCAGTGTCATGTCGCGCCGTCGTCGACGTGACGCGACCCGTCATTGGTTCGGCCACGACTATCGGCCAGGGCTCCGCTCGGCGACAGCCCCACGCGACCCAGATGCCGCACAAAGAACCGCCCCGCATCCTCCCCCGCAAACGCCGGAACCCCTGTGTGTCCGCCCATGTTGGCCACCAGCGTCTTCTCCACGGAACGGAACGCGTCGAACAGATCCAGGGCGGCCTGACGGTCATTCCCCTCGTCATCCCACTGCAACAGCACGTGAAGCGGCATCGTGATGCGTCGCGCCTCCTCCATCGTTCGGCGCGGCACGTAGCTCCCCGCGAACAAGCCGGCGGCCGCAATGCGCGGCTCTACGACGGCGAGCCGCACGCCGATCGCAATCACGCCACCGGAGAAGCCCACCTTCGCGCCGATCTCGGGCAGCGCGAGCACCGCGTCGAGCGTCGCCTGCCACTCGGGCACCGCGGCATCCACGAGCGGAAGGATGAGCCGGTCGATCACGTCGGCGCTGGGCCTCTGCCCGGCGGCGAGCGCAGCGCGCAGGTCGGTGCGCGTCTGCTCCGCGCCGGGAAGCGGTGGGCGGTCGCCGGTACCGGGCAGCTCGATGGTGACCGACGCGAAGCCCTGCGCCGCGGCGGCGCGAGCGCGTGCCACCAGCCGCGGATACATTCGGCGCGTGCCGAACCCGCCGGGTTGGTTCAGCAGCAGCAGTGGCGCCGGTGATGACGGGGCGGCAGCGGGTGGCATCCAGAGCATGCCCGTGAAGGCGTCGAGCGTGAAGGCGTCGAGCGAGAACTCGCGTTCGAGGACGCCGTCGTCGAGCGGGGTGTGAGAGGTGAAGTGCATGGTCGGGCCTTTCGGGAGCGCGCAAGAAGTGGTGCTCCCGGGCGACCTATCGCCCGACCGTGACTCCGCGAAGGAGCACCCACGTCGATTCGTTCACGGGGACCACCTCCTCAGGCTCAGCACGGACCACCGAACAGTATCCCTATCCGCCCCTCAACGGAACAGATCGGTGTGGTCGACGACCCACCCGCGGAAGGTGCGGGACGAGCGGCCCGTGATGCGGGTGTACTCGTCGGAGATGGGCGGAGTCGCGGCGACCGCCTCGCGCCAGTCCTTGATGATCTGCCGCACCCACACCTCGGGGACGAACCGCGACAGCATCGCCGACGACTCCGCCTCGGTCTGTTCGATCACCGCCACCGGGCGCCCGATG
>JARBUN010000115.1 GCA_029239635.1 Microbacterium sp.
AGAGCCTCAGACGTGCCGCACCCGCTGCTGCAGGCGGGTGCGGATGTCGAACAGCTCCGTGCCCCCGACCTCGCGTGCCCCGGGGATGCCGCGGCGGAGCAGCGTCGTCAGAGCGCTGCGGGTCACGAGCGCCACGGGCGTCCCGCGCACCTTGCCCAGGTCGGTGATCGCGTCGAGCACCGCATCGTCGGGCAGGACGACGATCGCGCCGCTGAAGCGCACGCCCGCCGCGCGTGCGACGACCCGGGCGCGCGAGACCAGCTGCGTCACAGGCGAGCCGATCACGTTCGGGCCCGAGATCTCGCCGCGCCGGACGCCCACCGGTCCCCCGAAGTCCTCGCTCAGCATCGCGTACAGCCCGCTCGGGCCGAGCACGAGGTGATCGATCTTCTGCTCCGGGTCACGTCCGTCGCGGTCCGCGAAAACGTCGTGCCACACCGTGTAGCCCATGCCGAGCTCAGAGACGAGCCGCGCCGTCTCCTCCTCGGCGAGCGCGTCGGCGAGGATGTGCCGGATCTCGGGGGGCGCCGAGCGCACGAGCGCCGGGTCGTACGGATCCGCGAGGTCGACTCCGCGCCCGACCCACTCGCGGATCAGCGACAGGTACCGCTCGCGCCGCCAGCCCCCGGGCTGGCCGTGGGAGCGTGCCCGCGGGCGCGTGTCCGCCGGACGGGAGGGAGCGGATGCCGCCGGCCCCGCGCCCCATTCCCCGGACGACGATCCCCGGCCGCGATCGTAGGCGGCGCGCGCCTCGGGCGTTCCGACGAGTTCCCACGCGCGCTGCACCTGCACGAACAGGGCCGCATCGCCGCCGGTGTCGGGGTGCGTCTCGCGCAGGCGCGTGCGGTAGGCGCGACGCAGTGCCTCGTCGTCGACGTCGACCGTCACGCGAAGCACCTCGTAGGCCGAGACCGACATCGGGCTGTCGAACACCTGCGTCATCCCCTCCGCCGCGCGCGTGCGCGGCGCCTCTCAGGCTAACCCGCCGCGCCGGAAGGCGGCCCGGGGCGGGACCGGACGCGCGACCGGGGCCGCGGCCGGGTTCAGTCGCGCTTCTCGTTGCGACGCGCGAAAGCCGCGGCATCCCGGCTCGACAGTGCGAGCAGCACGAGGATGTCCAGCGCCAGCGTGACCAGCGTGGTGGCGACCGTGATCTCGGCGCCCACCTCCCACCAGCTCACGAACGCCGTGACGATCGAGATCGTCGACACGATCATCACGATGACCCGCGCCGCATTGCTCCCCCAGAGCAACAGGATGCCGAACACCACCTGCACGAGGAAGACGACGCCCAGCACTCCGACGAACACCTCGGGCGGCAGGCCCAGGTCGTCGATCGTGTCCTCCGCGGGGATGATGTTGTCACCGTTCGCGAACCCCGCGGTCGCGCGCAGCCACGGCGGCAGCCCGAACAGCACCGCCGCTCCCCAGACGGCACCCGACAGGGCCCGCAGGAGCACGAGCACTCCCCCCGCGACGGTCGCGGCGGGGCGCCGCATCCGAGGATTCCGCTCCGCGGGTGGCGCGAGGGGTTCGAAGGCCGCCCTCTTCCGCGGTGGCCGCGAGGCGTTCATCGTTCGACCCCCGCGTCGGCGGAGGGAGCCGACCGGGCCGACTCGGCGGCATCCGGAATCCGGATCGCGCGGACGTCGAGGATCGGCAGATCCCCGTCGGTGGTGATGCTGTCTCCCCCGCCGTTGCGCGAGTGATAGCCGGTTGCGAAGTCGCGGATCACGTCGACCTCCACCCCGGGAACACCCGACAGGCTCTCGACGATGTGGTCGCGTTCGATGTCGGTGTCGGCGTCGATGCGGTGCGTGACCTGGAGCGTGAAGAGCGAGAGCCCGACGGCCCGGTCGAACGTGCCGGCCGCGAGCCAGTCGACCCGCCGCCCGCCGGGCAGCAGCCAGCCGTCGGGGCACTGCCAGAAGCGCACGTGGTGGCGCTGCGCCGGCGATCCCGCGACCTCCTGCTGGTACGCGAGGTCCTGCATACGACCGAACAGGAACAGGGGACTCACGGGGGCGCGCGGGTAGCTCCGCCGCCCGAGCGTCGAGGTGATGATCCGCCACGACGAGCCCCACCCGACCGGGTCGGCGGCGATCCAGCCGGCTGCCGCCAGCGCCCGCTCGATCTGCTCCCGCTCGCCGAGCACAGCGAGGTTGACCGGATCGCCGAGCAGCCCGTCCGAGGTGCGCGTGCGCCCCATGAAGTAGTCGGGCACGTAGATCGACGTGAGGATGCGGTGCAGGCGCGGCAGCACGAGATAGGCGAGGAGTCCCCAGAAGACGATCGCCAGCAGCACGCCCGCCCAGCCCACCTGGAAAGCCTGCGTGAGACTCAGGTACGCCAGCCAGATGGCGGCGAGCCCCGCGAACACGAAGAAGAAGCCGTCGAGCAGATGCCCGATCGACCACCGACGTCTTCTGCGGGTCACCGGCGCCTCACCAGAGCGGCGTCGCCGGTTCGTGAGCGAAGGCGGATGCCACGACCTCGGGCGCGAGGTCGTCGTGACGCCCCGGCGACCACGTCGGCGACCGGTCCTTGTCGATGAGCTGCGCGCGGATGCCCTCGACCAGGTCGGGCTGGGTCTGGGCGAACCACATGACGAGACCGTACTCCTGCGCCAACGCCGCCCGCAGGTCGGGGAGCGTCCGCGCCCGGCGGACCGCGGCCAGCGTCACCGCGACAGCGGTCGGGGCGGATGCGGCCAGCAGCTCCGCCGTCTCGTGCGCATCGGGCTCGGGACGGGCACGAAGGCGCTCCAGGATGCCGTGGACGTCGTCGGCGGCGAAGGCGTCGTCGATCCACGGCCGCGCGGCCTCCAACCGGGAGGGGGCCGCGGTCTCGTCGAACAGCAGCACGAGCTCGGTCGGACTCGCCGGGTCCGCCCGCACCTGGAACGCGTCGTAGAGCGCGGGCAGATGCGCGGTGGGCACCAGGTGGTCGGCGAATCCCGCGTAGATGGCGTCGGCGGCATCCATCGTCGCTCCGGTCAGCCCGAGGTACTCGCCCAGTCGGCCCGGGGCGCGCGAGAGCAGCCACGAACCGCCCACGTCGGGGGTGAAGCCGATGCGGGTCTCGGGCATCGCGAGACGCGAGTTCTCGGTGACGATGCGGATCGCCGCGTGACCGGCGAGGCCGATGCCGCCGCCCATGGTCACTCCGTCCGCGATCGCGACGACCGGCTTGGGGTACGTGGCGATGAGGTGGTCGAGCGCGTACTCCTCGCGGAAGTAGGTGTGCACCTCGTCGACCCGGCCGTCCACGACCAGCCCGTGCAGCGCGCGGACATCGCCGCCCGCGCAGAAGCCCCGCTCCCCGGCGCCGTCGAGCAGGATCAGCTCGATGTCGGTGTCGTCCTGCCAGCGGTCGAGGGCCGCAGCGAGGTCGCGGATCATGTCGAGCCCGAGGGCGTTGATCGCCCGCGGTCGGTTCAGGGTCAGATGCCCGACACCGCGGAGGGCTTGCGCCAACACGGCGTCGTCGTCGGCTCGCTCAGCGTTCACGCTGCCACGTTACACAGGCGCCCGCGGAGCCCTCCGGTCGTGCGGACGTGCGTTTTCTGCCCCGGATCGGGGAAGATGGGCAGGAACGCCCGCCAACGAAAGGTGCCGCATGCCCGAGGGACAGGTGCTCGAACTCACCGGCCTGACGAAACGGTTCGGTGCGGTCTCCGCCGTCGACTCCCTCGACGCGCGCGTCGAACCAGGCCTCGTCACCGGCTTCCTGGGGCCGAACGGCGCCGGCAAGACCACCTCGCTGCGCATGCTGCTGGGCCTGGTGCGGCCCACGTCGGGCACGGCCACCATCGGCGGCAAGCGCTACGCCGACCTCGCGTCGCCCCTGCAGACGGTCGGCGCGGCCCTCGAAGCCTCGAGCTTCCACCCCGGCCGCTCCGCCGCGAACCACCTCAAGGTGTACGCCCGCGCCGCGAAGCTCCCGATCTCGCGCGTCGACGAGGTGCTGGGCCTGGTCGGCCTCTCCGACGTCGCCGGGCGCCGCGTCGGCGGATTCTCGCTCGGCATGCGCCAGCGCCTGGGCCTGGCCACGGCGCTCCTCGGAGACCCGGGCGTCCTCGTGCTCGACGAGCCCACGAACGGCCTCGACCCGGAGGGCATCCGGTGGATGCGCTCGCTGCTGCGCCACCTCGCCGAGGAGGGACGCACCGTCCTCATCTCCTCGCACCTGCTCGCCGAGGTGCAGCAGACCGTCGACGCGCTGCTGATCATCTCGCACGGCCGCCTCGTCTTCCAGGGCGGCGTCGAAGACCTCGCCGACCCCGACGAGTACGCCACCGTCGTCGACGCACCCGACCGCGCCGCACTGTCCGCGTTGCTCGACGAGCGCGGCATCCCGTACCAGTTGCTGCGCAACGGCTTCACGATCCGCCACCTCGAGCCGGTCGAGGTCGGCGCTCTCGCCGCCGGGGCCGGCATCGCGCTGTCCAACCTGCAGAGCAAAGGCGCCAGCCTCGAGGACATCTTCCTCGAGCTCGTCAGCGGCGTGCGCGCGCACGCGAGCGCGGGCGGCACGACGGTCCCGGCCGCGACTCCGACCGCCGGGATTCCGGATGCCGAGGCCCCGGCGCCGGTGCCCACGGCGGCGGTGCCCGCGGAGTCCGTGCCCGCAGCGGCAGTACCCGCGGAGCCCGTGCCGGCAGCGGCAGTGCCTGCGGAGTCCGTGCCCGTGGAGCCCGGCCCCGGTGCCGAACCGGCCCCCTCCACCGCGATGGTGACGGTCGCCGCCCCGGCCCCGGCGCTCCGCGCAGAGGCTCCGCCCGCACCGACGCAGCCCGAGGCACCCCGGTCGTCCTACTCCGTCGCATCTACGGGGGTCATCGACGTGGTGCCGCCCGCTCAGACCGCCACGGCTCCCCCGGCGCACGACGGCACGGCGACGGCCGACGCAGTGACAGCCGACACGGTGACAGGCGACACAGCGCCCGGCAATACTTCGACCGACGATGGTGAGGTGCAGCGATGAGCCTCGTCGCCGTCACGCGTTCCGAGTACACCAAGCAGTTCTCCACCGTCGGGTGGTGGGTGCTCGCGATCGTGCTCGTGGTCTACGTCGCCTTCACCGCCGGCGTGCTCGCCCTCGTCTTCGGCGGCGTCGCCTCCGGCCGGCTCACGGGCAACGGGCCCACGCCGCAGACCGAGGGGCTCGCGGGCCTCGTCTACAGCTCGGCGAGCGGGGTCGGCTACGTCTTCCCGCTGCTGGTGGGCACCCTCATGGTGACGACCGAGTTCCGGCACAAGACGCTCACACCGACGTTCCTCGCCACCCCGCGCCGCGGGGTCGTCCTCGGGGGGAAGTTCTTCGTCGGCATCGTGGTCGGTCTGCTCTACGGCATCCTCGGATCCGCCGCCGCGGTCGCCGCGGGCGCCGGTGTTCTGAGCATCTTCGGCGTGGACGCCGAGCTCGGCTCGCCGGACACCTGGACGCTCGTCGGACGGATGCTGCTCGCCTTCGCGCTGTGGGCCCTGGTCGGGATCGGCGTCGGCACCGTGGTGCGCAACCAGGTGGCCGCGATCGTCATCGTGCTCGCCGTCACCCTCTTCATCGAGCCGATCGTGCGCACCCTGGGCGGGCTCGTCTCGGGCTTCAGCGAGGTCGTGAAGTGGTTCCCCAGCGCCGCGAGCGACGCGCTCGTGGGCAAGACGATCTTCGGGGCGATGTCGTCCGGCGGCTCGGGCTCGCTGGACTGGTGGGTCGGCGGCCTCGTGCTGCTGGCGTACGCGGTGGTGTTCCTCGTGATCGGTCTGTTCACGACCTGGCGTCGCGACATCGACTGAGAGGCTCCGCGAACCCCGGCGCAACCGCCGCGCCACCACGCGCAGCGCATTTGGCGCGTTCCCGCGCGTCGGTGAGAATCAACCGTGCTCGATGGACCGGTGATCGCCGAGTGGCTCCCCGTCTCGGTGGCCGCCCTCGTCGTGCTGCTGATCGCTGCGGGCGTGGCCGGCTGGGTCGACGCGGTCGTCGGGGGCGGGGGCCTGATCCAGCTTCCGGCGCTCGTCATCGCGGTCCCGAAAGACGTCGCGACGCCGTTCATCCTCGGCACCAACAAGCTCTCGTCGTTCTTCGGCACGCTCTCGGCGAGCGGGGTGTACCTGCGAAAGATCAGGGTGCAGCTCGTGCTGCTGATCCCCCTCGTCGTCGGCGCCTACGCCGGGTCCACCGCGGGCGCGGCGCTCTCGCGGTTCGTCCCGCGCGAGGTTCTGACGCCGATCGTCCTCGTCGCCGTCATCGCCGTGGCGCTCTACACGCTGCTCAAGCCGAAGATGGGGCTCCAGCACGAGCCGCGACACGATCGCGCGGCGGCCGTCGCCTGGCGGGCGGGGGCGATCGGCCTCGCGGTCGGCTTCTACGACGGCATCCTGGGTCCGGGCACCGGCTCGTTCTTCGTGATCCTCATCGTGGGCGTGCTGGGCTACGGCTTCCTGCAGGCCAGCGTCAACGCCAAGATCGCCAACCTCACCACGAACCTCGCGGCGCTCGCGGTCTACGGCGTGCTCGTGAAGCTCGCCTGGGACACGGTGGTCCAGTTCACGTCCTGAGGGAAACACCCACCTCAGGCGACGATGTCGGCCACGTCTTCGGGCTCGGATGCCACGTCCAGACGCAGCGCCTTGAGCAGGGCCACACCGTGCTTGGTGGTGAGCACGAGCCGCTCGAACTCGTCGTGACCGGTGAGATCGACCACGACGCTGGGCTTCCGACCCCGGATGATCACGAAATCGTTGCCGCTCGCGGACTTCCACGTCCCCGCCCCGACCGCCACGGGGAGGTTGATCCCGGGGTTGGGCACGCCGCGGAGCCACGTCCACGCGTCGTCCGTCAACTGGACGCGGTCGATGTGCTCGCGAGGCACCACGATGTTGTTCTTGCGGAAGGAGAGCGCGCGCTCGGTCGGCGACAGCACGACCTCGAGCTGCGTCGAGTCGAGCAGCAGGGTCACCATGGCATCCATCCTGCCAGCGTCCGCGGGAGGCGACCTACTTGACATCGCACGGGAAGATAACGAGTCCACTCATCTTGACGCGCGGGAACGCATCAGAATAATGACGTAAAGGGGTCCACCCTGATCACTGACCCGACGTGAGAGGGATGTGCCCGATGAACGAAATCTTCAACCCACGCGCCTACTACCGGGAACAGAAGCCGCACCTAAAGAGACTGGCGAAAGAGGTTAAGTTCGCCCTCGCCACCGAAATGGCATTCACCAGTATCAAGTTGCATGGAGTATCCGTGCGCGTAAAGGAAAAAAAGAGCTACCTGGAAAAGATACTTCGCAAGTCCTATAGCGACCCCGTGTCGGAAGTCGAAGATTTGGTCGGTGCGCGCATTGTCTGCCTTTACGTCTCGGATCTCGACGACGTCATAGCGCGCGTGAGCAACCTGTTCGACGTGATTGACACTGAGGACAAACTGAACTCTGGGCCGACGGACGCTTTTGGTTATATGTCCATGCATTTGATATGCAAGATCCCCGATAGCTTGTCTGGACCGCGCTACGCAGGTCTACACGCGATCAAGTTCGAAGTGCAGATTCGGACAATATTGATGGATGCCTGGGCGAACGTATCCCACCACCTTGCATACAAAGGGGACGCGAGCATACCCGACGGCTTGAGGCGCGATTTTCATGCTCTGGCCGGACTGTTCTACGTAGCGGACTCTCATTTCGAGATGCTGTCGGCCCGCGCCAAGGATGCGGATGACGACGCACAACGCGCCACATCAAAAGAAGGTGATCACTCCTCTTCTCCCACGCCACTCAATCGCTCGACGCTGCAAGCCTATATCGATCGCACGTATGCGGATCGTCAATCCATCCAACCGACTGATTCTGAGTCCGTTTCAGAATTGGTCGAGGAGTTAGCGGAGTACGGATACACCTCGATTGAAGAAGTGCACGAGGCCATAAGTCCTCATGCGCAAGCGATCTTGGAGTATGAAGAAAGGCGGCCTCCCGCTGATGATCGAATCAGGTTGTACACCGCTGTTGGCCTGATACGAACGGGTCTCGCCATCGCCAACGAACGGTACGCCGAAGAAAAGTACCTGGAGGAGGTGGACGATTACGCGAGGCTGCGCGAAGGCCTGGGCATGGGCCCGGGGAGCCGCGGCTTTCGGCGGTGAGGCTGGCGCTCCGCGGCCGCTCCCCGAAACCCGGCCCGGATGTCGGAGGCGGGGGATAGCCTGGAGCGATGAGTACGGGCAGTGTTGCGCCGAGAGTCGCACCGGCCCGAGGCGCATCGATCGACGATCTCCTCGCGCGCGTGAGCGCCGGGCATCGGCCGGACGTCGACGAGACCGAGCAGCTGCTGCACGCCCCTCTCGACGTGCTGTTCCGCGTCGCGGGAGCGCTGCGCGACGACGGCCTGGTGCGCGCGGGGCGACCCGGGGTCGTGACCTACTCCCGCAAGGTGTTCATCCCGCTCACCACCCTGTGCCGGGACCGGTGTCATTACTGCGTCTTCGTCGACACCCCGGGCCAGCTCAGTCTCCTGCGCAAGCCCACGTACATGAGCCCCGAGCAGGTGCTCACGGTCGTGCGGCAGGGCCAGGCGCTCGGCTGCAAAGAGGCGCTGCTCACCCTCGGCGACCGGCCCGAGGAGCGCTGGCCCGAGGCCCGCGCCTGGCTCGACGAGCACGGCTTCGCCTCCACCATCGACTACGTGGCCCACATCGCGCGGCTCATCACCGCCGAGACGGGGATGCTCGCGCACGCCAACCCCGGCGTCATGCACCCCGACGAGCTCCAGGCGCTGCGCCCGGTCTCGCCGTCCATGGGCATGATGCTCGAGACCACTTCGCGGCGCCTGTACGAGGAGCCGGGCCAGGTCCACTTCGGCTCCCCCGACAAAGACCCCGACCTGCGCCTGAGAGTCATCGACGACGCCGGCGCGGCCGGCATCCCGTTCACCACCGGCATCTTGGTCGGTATCGGCGAGACCGTCCGCGACCGCGCCGAGTCGCTCGTCGCCCTGCGCGAGATCGACGACCGCCACGGGCACCTGCAAGAGGTGATCGTTCAGAACTTCCGCGCGAAGCCGCGGACCGCGATGCAGGGCGCGCCCGACGCCGACCTGGCCGAGTACCTCGCGGCGGTCGCGACGGCGCGCCTGGTCTTCGGTCCCGACATGCGCATCCAGGTTCCGCCGAACCTGTCCGACCCGCGCGAGCTCGGTGCCCTCATCGCCGCCGGCATCGACGACTGGGGCGGCGTCTCGCCGCTCACCGCCGACCACGTCAACCCCGAGCGCCCCTGGCCGCAGATCGACGACCTCGCCGCGCAGACCGCCGCCCACGGCTACACGCTGCGCGAGCGCCTCACCGCGCACCCGGAGTTCGTTCAGGATGCCGCGCACTGGATCGACCCGGCCCTTCACGCGCCGGTGCGGGCCCTGGCGGATGCCGAGGGGCTCGCCGCGGACGTCATCCCACGGGCCGCCGTCGTTTCCCGGGCGGGAGCAGATCCGGCCGAGGGAGGGCTCCCCGGCCGCGTGGCATCCTCCGCTCCCGGGATCTCCTCCGACCCCGGGATGAAGCGCCTCGCGGAGCGCGCGGCATCCGATCCCCTCGCTCTCGACGACGGGGACTGGACGCGCCTGCTCCGCGCGACCGGCGCCGAACTCGACGCCCTCACCGCGGCCGCCGACGACGCGCGCCGCTACACCGTGGGCGAGCCGATCACCCTGGTGCAGAACCGCAACCTGACGTCGACGGGGTTCCGGCGCGGCGGCCGCGCGCCGACGCGGCCGACCTCGGTGCCACGGAGATCTGCATCCAGGGAGCGCTTCATGCGGACGAAGACCCCGCGGGATACCTCGACCTGGTGCGGGCCGTGAAGCGCGGGGCTCCCGGCATCCATGTCCACGCTTACCGCCCGGCCGACGTGCGCGACCTCGCCGACCGCGGCGGACTCGGGCTCGACGGCGCCCTGGCCGCGATGCGCGAAGCGGGGGTCGACACCGTGCCGGGCACGGGGGTGAAGATCCTCAGCGAGCGGGTGCGCGCTCTCATCGCGCCCGGCGACCTCGAGATCGACCGCTGGGTCGAGGGG
>JARBUN010000020.1 GCA_029239635.1 Microbacterium sp.
CCGCAGGGCGAGAGGACGCAGAATGACCAAACCGGTGGTGGTGGTGCTCTTCGGCGGGCGCTCCAGCGAGCATTCGATCAGTTCCGCCACGGCGGGCGGGGTGCTGCGCGCGATCGATCGTGACCGTTTCCGGGTGATCCCGGTCGGCATCACCCGCGACGGGGCCTTCGTGCTCGAGGACGACGACCCCGACAAGTTCGCGCTCATCCCCGAGGCCTTGCCGCAGGTCGTCGACAACGGCACACGCGTGCGCCTGCCCGACTCGACGCTCTCGCGCGAGTGGATCGTGACGGATGCCGAAGGCACTCGCTCGCTCGGAGACGTCGATGTCGTGCTGCCGATCCTGCACGGACGCTTCGGCGAGGACGGCACGGTGCAGGGGCTGCTCGAGCTGCTCGGCATCCCGTACGCCGGCGGCGGAGTGCTCATGTCGGCGATCGGCATGAACAAGCACGTCACGAAGCAGGTGCTCCGGGCGGCGAACGTCCCGGTCGTGCCGTGGGTGGCCGTGACCCGGGCCGACCTCGCGCGCGACCGCGGCCTGTGGGAGCGCCGCATGCGCGCCCTCGACCTGCCCGTGTTCGTGAAGCCCAACGAGGCCGGCTCGAGTGTCGGTGTCACGAAGGTGTCGCGCTGGGAAGACCTGGATGCCGCGCTGGACACCGCCTTCGCCGAGGACGGCCTCGTGCTCGTGGAGCAGGCGATCGTCGGGCGAGAGCTCGAGTGCGGCGTCCTGCCCGGACGCGACGGGGGACCGGTACGAGTGTCCGTGGCTGGGGAGATCGTCGTCACGGGGCGGGAGTTCTACGACTTCGAGGCGAAATACCTCGATGCCCCGGGCGTCGACCTCGTGTGCCCTGCAGACCTCGGCGACGGCGAGCTCGCCGAGATGCAGCGCATCGCGGCTCAGGCGTTCGAGGCCATCGGTGGCCAGGGCCTGGCGCGCGTCGACTTCTTCTACACCGGCACCGAGTTCTACGTGAACGAGGTGAACACCATGCCGGGGTTCACGCCGATCTCGATGTTCCCGACGTGCTGGATCGCCTCCGGGCTGAGTTACCCCGACTTGATCAGCGACCTGCTGGACGCGGCGCTCGAGAAGGCCTGAGCCCTCTCCGGCGAGGCCTACGGGGTCGGCGAGGGCGAGGGAGTGGGCGCCTGCGTCGCGTCCGACAGCGACGTGCACTGGGCGCCCGTCGCGGCGAGGTTGTCGCGGATGAGCGGGCCGAGCGCCTGGGCGACATCGCCGCTGCTCGCCACGCCCTGGTCGAGGAAGACCTGCACCGCGGGCTCACGTCCGTAGGTGGTGAGCGTGTACTTGTTCTCGGACGCCCGGGACTCGTCGACGATCCAGTCCACCCCGTCCGACGTGCGACACGGCAGCGTCGTCGGACCGGGAGCTTCGAGACCGCAGGTCATGAGGATGGATGCCGGATTGCCCCAGGCCGCGGTCGACTGCGCGTCGGTCCAGCGGCGTTCCTGCCCCGAGATGGTCTTCGGCAGTCGCGCCTCGACGTTGGCGCACGCGGGGTCGTTCGCGAGCTTCGCCGGTTGCATCGCCACGGTCGCGCTGCAGGCCGCGAGCCCCGGCAGGAGCGTGAGGGCGGCGAGCAGCGCGAGGGTCCGAGAAGAGCGGGGCACCCCTCCAGGCTAATAGCGTGGGGGAGTGACCGACGCCGAGACCACCCGTGAGATCACCGTGGGAGAGCTGTCCGAGGGCCAGATCCTCCGCGGCATCCTGGATCGCCTTCCGCCCTCGGCGGCTCCAGTCGGACCGGGGGACGACGCCGCGGTGCTCGCGGTCCCGGACGGGCGCGTGGTGGCGACCACCGACACCCTCGTGCACGGTCCGGACTTCCGTCTCGCGTGGTCGTCGCCGCACGACCTCGGCTTCAAGGCGGCCGCGGTCAACCTCGCGGACGTCGCGGCGATGGGCGCCCGGCCGATCGCCCTCCTGGTCGCTCTGGCGATGCCCGACGCGACCCCCGTGTCCTTCGTCCGCGGCTTCGCCGACGGACTCGCCGCCGCGTGCGCCGAGCTCGCCCCGGACTGCGCGGTCGAGGGCGGCGATCTCACCGTCTCGGACACCCTCACCATCGCCGTCACCGCCCTCGGTTCGCTCGACGGGCGGGCCCCCGTCCGCCGCTCGGGTGCGCGCGTCGGCGACGGGGTGTACGTCATCGGCGAACTCGGCCCCGCCGCGCGCGGGATCGACCTGCTCTTCCGTCGGTTCCGGGATGCCGACGGCGCCCCCGTCGCGCTCACGGCGCCCGCCCGCGCGGCCCTCGGTTCCGCCGACGCCCACGCGCTGTCGCGGCAGCTCGCCCCGCGTCCGCCGATCGCCGAGGCGCTACGCGCAGCGGACGCCGGAGCCACGGCGATGATGGACATCTCCGACGGCCTGGCACTCGATGCGACGCGGATGGCGGATGCCTCCGACGTGACGATCTCCCTCGATTCGGCTTCGCTCGGCGACGACCCGGTCCTGGCCCTCGGCGGGGGAGAGGATCACGGTTTCCTGGTGACCTTCCCCGCGGATGCCGAACCGCTGGGCCGTCGCATCGGAACCGTCGAGACGCGTGGCGAGGAGGCGATCACGGTCGACGGACGCGCGTGGACCGGCCGGACCGGCTGGGACCCGTACCGCGATTGGGATGCCGGTCGCGGCTGACCCTCGGCCGCTTCAGACGCGCGGGCGTCCCCACCACATCGTGGTGTCGCCGTACGCGCGTTCGCGCGCGGGCTCGAGCCCGGCCGCCTCCCAGTCCGGTGCGGGCGAGCGCTTCGCCCGCTCGACGATGACCGTGGCATCCGGGCTCAGGCGCGGAGCGAGCGCGACCAGCACGCGGCTGAGCTCGTCCTCGCCGACGTCGTAGGGCGGGTCGATGAACACGAGGTCCCACTCCGCCCCGGATGCCGTGAGGAAGGTGGTGACGTTCGCCCGGTGCACCCGCGCGGGGGCGTGAACGCCCGCGCTCCGCAGGCGGTCCGCATTCTTGCGGATGACGGCGGACGCGGGGGCGGAGAGTTCGACGAGGTCGGCGGAGGCGGCTCCTCGGCTCAAGCTTTCCAACCCCAGGGCGCCGGAGCCGGCATAGAGGTCGGCGACGCGCGCGCCGTCGAGCAGGTCGGCGGACTCGAGCGCGCCGAACAGGGATTCGCGCACGCGGTCGCTCGTCGGGCGCGTGCCCTTCGGGGGGACCTCGAGCACAGTGCCGCCCGCGCGGCCGGAGATGATGCGCGTCACCGTCCCAGCCTAGGGTTCGCCGGGCGGGCGCCCCGGACGCCGCCGTGGATGTCGGCGGTCATCCCTAGACTCGACGCATGCCCGGTCTGTCCCTCGCTTCCCGTCTCGACGGCGCGATCGGCGGCAAGACGGCGGCGGCGTTCGACCGCGCTTTCGGCCTGAAGACGGTGGGCGAGCTGCTCGAGCACTACCCGCGGCGGTACGCGCGGCGCGGCGAGCTGACCCCGATCTCGACCCTGCCGCTGGGCGAGCCCGTGACGATCGTCGCCGAGGTCGTCAGCGCCAGCGAGCGGCGGATGCAGAACCGTCGGGGCTCCCTGCTCGAGGTCGTCATCAGCGACGGCGACGGGCGACTGTCGCTCACGTTCTTCAATCAGCCGTGGCGGCTGAAAGACCTGACGCCGGGACGCCGGGGCATCTTCTCGGGCAAGGTGGGCGAGTACCGACGCCAGACGCAGCTGACGAACCCCGACTACGAGCTGTTCGACGACATCGCCGAAGCCCGTGCCGAGGCGGAGGTCAGCGCGAAACGTCCGATCCCGATCTATCCGGCCACCGCGACCGTGCCGAGCCCGCTGGTGCAGAAGACGATCTCCCTCGTCCTCGACGCGCTCGGCGACATCGACGATCCTCTGCCCGACGATCTCCGCGCTCGGCGCGGTCTCCTTCCGGCGCGCACCGCGCTCGAGCAGATCCACCGTCCCGAAGAAGACGACGACATCCCGCCCGCCGTGGCGACTCTGCGCATGCAGGAGGCCTTCGTCCTGCAGACGGCGCTCCTGCAGCAGCGTCAGTTCGTGCGGGCACTGTCCGCGACGAAGCGTCCCGCCCACCCCGGTGGCCTTCTCGAGCGGTTCGACCGCATCCTGCCGTTCGAGCTGACCCCTGACCAGCAGAGCGTGGGAGCGCAGATACAGGCCGACATGGTGGCCGACTGGCCCATGAACCGTCTCGTGCAGGGTGAGGTCGGCTCGGGCAAGACCCTCGTGGCCCTTCGCGCCATGCTCCAGGTGGCCGAATCCGGCGGGCAATCGGCGCTCATCGCCCCCACCGAGGTCCTCGCGGCGCAGCACCTGCGTTCGATCGCGCGCATGCTCGGCCCCGAGCTCGCACCCGAACTCATGCCGACCCTGCTGACCGGTCAGCTGCCCGCCGCGGAGCGGCGCAAGGCCGCTCTCCGCGTCGCGTCGGGTCAGGCGCGCATCGTCGTCGGCACGCACGCGCTCCTCAGCTCGACCACGACGTTCGCCGACCTCGGATTCGTCGTCGTCGACGAGCAGCACCGTTTCGGCGTCGACCAGCGCGAGGCGCTGCGCGCCAAGGGCGATTCTCCGCACACGCTCGTGCTCACCGCGACACCCATCCCGCGCACGGTGGCCATGACGGTCTTCGGCGACCTCGACGTGTCGACCATCCGCACCATGCCGGCAGGGCGTGCCGGCATCCAGTCCTTCGTCGCCCCCCTCGCCGAGAAGCCGGGCTGGTTCGCGCGGGTGTGGGACCGCGTGGCCGAGGAGGTCGCCCAGGGGCGGCAGGCGTTCGTCGTGTGCGCCGCGATCGACGCCGACCAGCTCACGGCCGACGAGAAGACCGACGAACCGGCCGACGCGCCCGAGGGTCCGCCGCCCGCCGCCGCGAGCGAGGGCAATCGCACCCGGTGGGGCGTGGTCCAGGTCGAGGCCCTGCTGTCGCGACTGCCGGCGTTCGCCGACATCCGCGTCGAGATCCTGCACGGCAAGATGCCCTCGGACGAGAAGGATGCCGTCATGCAGGCCTTCGCGCGCGGCGACATCGACGTGCTGGTCGCGACAACGGTGATCGAGGTCGGTGTCGACGTGCCGAACGCCTCGACGATGGTCATCCTGGAAGCCGATCGCTTCGGCGTCTCCCAGCTCCACCAGCTGCGCGGGCGCGTCGGTCGTGGGGGACTGCCGGGCCTGTGCCTGCTCGTGACCGAGGCGGCGCCCGGCACGTCGTCGCGGGCGCGTGTCGATGCGGTGGCCGCGACCCTCGACGGATTCGCGCTGGCCGAGGTCGATCTGGAGCTGCGCGGCGAAGGCGATGTCCTCGGCGGCGCGCAATCGGGCGCGCGGTCGTCACTCAGGCTCCTGCGGGTCGTCACGGACGCCGACCTCATCACCGAGGCGCGCGCCGAGGGGGAGCGGCTGCTCGCGGACGATCCCGCCCTGCAGCGGCATCCGGGGCTCGCGGGCGCGCTCGAGCGACGTCTCGGCGTCGAAGAACGTGCGGCGCTCGCCAAGTCCTGAGCGTCCCCTGATCGGTAGGCTGGCGGTATGGACCCCCGGATCGCCGTCGTTCCCGGCTCGTTCGACCCGCCCACGCTCGGGCACCTCGACGTGATCCGGCGCGCGGCCGGTCTCTTCGACCAGTTGCATGTCCTCGTGGTGCACAACCCGGGCAAAGAGGCGATGCTCCCCATCGCCCAGCGTCAGTCGCTGCTCGAGCAGTCGATCTCGGAGGCCGGTGTCGAGGGCGACGTGGTCGTCGCGGCCTGGAGCATGGGGCTTCTCGTCGACTACGCGACCGAGGTCGGCGCGAAGGTGCTGGTCAAAGGCATCCGCTCCCAGGTCGACGTGGCCTACGAGACCCCCATGGCGATCGTGAATCGCGATCTCGCGCACGTCGAGACCGTGTTCCTGCTCCCGGACCCCTCGCACGCGCTCGTGTCGAGCTCGCTCGTGCGTCAGGTCGCCGGCCTCGGCGGAGACGTCTCTCCGTACGTGCCGCCCGCGGTCGCCCGGTTCCTCGACACCGGCGCGCGCGGCATCTGATCCCCGCGCCACGCTCCGACCGACTCTCCGGCCGGTACGCCCCGCGCGCCCGGCCCCCGCTCGGGAGCACGCGGGTAGCATGGACGACCGTGAGAACCCGACGACCCGGCCCCTTCCAGCTGCCCGTGCGCGACATCGAGCGCAAGCCCGGCGAGATGCGCGAGCACAGCCTCGAGCTGCCCGCCCCCGAGAAGTGGGGCGAAGGTCTGGTCTCGGTCGCCGAAGCGGAACCGCTCGAGATCGAGGTGCGCCTGGAGTCGGTGCACGAGGGGATTCTCGTCTCGGGCACGGTCGACACCACCGCCACGGGTGTGTGCGGACGGTGCCTGATCGACATCGAGGAGCCTGTCGAAGTCGAGTTCCAGGAACTTTTCACGTATCCTGGGGATGAAGCGAGCGACTTCGACGTTCAAGACGACCACGTGGATCTTGAAAGTCTGGTCCGGGACACGATTGTCCTGTCGCTTCCGTTCCAGCCGGTGTGTCAGCCGGACTGCCCCGGGCTCGACCCGAACACGGGCGAGAGGCTGACGGAAAGCCCCGGCGACACGGAGCAGACGTCCGTTGATCCTCGATGGGCTGCGCTCCAGCAGTACACCCCAGACGACGGCGATGCGCTCCGCGCCGCCCCCAAGACAGAGAAGAGCTAGTCATGGCAGGTAACCCCCCGAAGCGGAAGGTCTCCCGCTCCAACACCCGCTCGCGTCGCGCGCAGTGGAAGGCCGAAGCCCCCGCGCTGGTCAAGACCATCGAGAACGGCAAGGTCGTCTACAGCCGCCCCCACCAGGCGAAGGTCGTCACCGACTCGCAGGGCACCGAGCTCTTCCTCGAGTACAAGGGCCGCAAGGTCGCCGACGTCTGATCGGCGATTCGTGACGCGTAACAACGTCGAGCGCGCAGCGCTCACCGAGAAGCTCGGGGTCGACATCGACCCCGAGCTTCTTTCGCTCGCTCTGACGCACCGCTCGTTCGCCTACGAGAACGGTGGCATCCCGCACAACGAGCGCCTCGAGTTCCTCGGCGACTCGGTGCTGGGGCAGGCCGTCACGGTCCGCCTCTTCACCCGGCATCCCGACCTCGACGAGGGCCAGCTCGCGAAGCGGCGCGCCGGCGTGGTCTCGACGATCGCCCTCGCCGAGGTCGCTCGAGGCATCGGCCTGGGTCAGCACGTGCGTCTCGGGCGGGGAGAGATCCTCACGGGGGGTCACGACAAGGACTCGATCCTCGCCGACACGATGGAGGCGATCATCGGAGCGACGTATCTGTCCGCCGGACCGGATGCCGCCACCGCGATGGTGCTGCGTCTGGTCGAACCGCTGATGGCCGATCCGGCGCGGTACGGCGCTGCGATGGATCCCAAGACGAGCCTGCAGGAGATCGCGGCGCGTTTGTCGGTGCCCGCCCCGACGTACTCGGTCGAGGCGGCCGGCCCCGATCACGACCGACGGTTCACGGCCACCGTGCGGGTCGGCGACGTGGTCACCACGGGAACAGGGTCGAGCAAGAAGCAGGCCGAGATGGCCGCGGCCCTGGCGGCCTGGCGCGAACTCGACGCGCGTGCCTGAGCTTCCCGAGGTCGAGGTCGTCCGCGCGGGCCTGGAGCCCGCGGTGACCGGCGCGCTCATCGCGTCGGTGGACGTCCGTGACGAGCGCGCCCTCACCCGCCACACCGGGGGAGCGGCCCACTTCGAATCGGCGCTGACCGGTCGGCGCATCGCGGGCGCGGTCCGGCGGGGGAAGTTCCTCTGGATGCCGTTCTCCTCGGACGAGGCGATCGTCACGCATCTCGGGATGAGCGGACAGATGCTTCTCCGGGTCCCGGGCGCACCCGAGGAGCGCCACGAGCGCATCCGCATCGAGCTCGAGCACCCCGTCCACGGCCCGCTCTCGGTGGTCTTCGCCGATCAGCGGACCTTCGGCTCGCTCGCTGTGGACCAGCTCGTCGACACCTCCGACGGTGCCGCCGCCGGGCGCGGGTCGGACCTCCCGCGCGTCCCCACCCAGGTCGCGCACATCGCTCGCGATCCGCTCGACCCCGCCTTCGACGTCGCGCGCTTCCGCGCACGGGTCGGTCGCACGTCGTCCGGCATCAAACGTGTGCTGCTGGATCAGACCGTGGCGAGCGGCATCGGCAACATCTACGCCGACGAGTCGCTCTGGGCGGCGCGCATCCACCCCGAGACCGTGGCATCCGCTCTTCCGACCCGCGCCGTGAACCGTCTGCTGGGCGAGGTCCGGGCCGTGCTCGACAAGGCGCTGGCCGAGGGCGGGACGAGCTTCGACGCGCAGTACGTCAACGTGAACGGTCAGGCAGGGTACTTCGCCCACTCGCTGAACGCGTACGGGCGGACCGGCCAGCCGTGCCCCCGGTGCGGCCGGCCGATCGTGCGCGTGTCGTTCATGAACCGGTCGAGCCACTTCTGCCCGCACTGCCAGCGCGTGCGCTGATCGACCCCGTCAGTCGAGCACCTTCTTCCACGCCCCCTCGTAGGCCACCGGAACAAAGCCGATCGCTTCGTTGATCGAGAGCATCGGGCGGTTCTCCTCGGCGTTGTAGGTGAGCACGCGGGGCGAGTCGGGCGCGATGTCACGCCATGCGAGCAGTCCCGTGCACTTCACGAGCAGGCCGAGGCGGTGTCCGCGGTGCGCGTCGACGACGAGGGTGTCGTGCTGGGACGTCGCGGCCGTACGGTCCTTGCCGATCGCGAGCTCGTTGAACGCGACCAGCTCACCGCTGTCGATGTGCTGCGCGGCCGTGACCAGCAAGAGGCGGCCGGCGTCGAGGTACGTCCGCTCGTAGCGGCGGATGCGCGCGGCATCCCACTTCTCCTCGTCGAACTCCAGTCCCGCCGCGGGGGCGTCGGTCACCATGCGCGCCTTCATCAGCGCCATGCCGTCGACGAACTCGTCGGGGGTCGGGAGGGTCCACTGCACCACCCTGTACCCGGCGGATGCCGCCTCGGCCTCGGCGAGCAGCTCGCGTAGGCGCGGCTCCGCCGTCGCGAGGTCGAGCGCGCTGTTGCGCTCCACCTGTTCGAGAGTGTGACCGGATGCCAGGAAGTACCGCGCGATGTGGTCGTGCGGCACGGAGCCGAACCCCGTGGGAGCGTCGAGATGGGGGCCGTCCGCGGCGGGGTGCTCCGCCCACGATTGCAGCACGGTCCGCCCGTGCTCGCGCGCGGTCTGCTCGACGAGCGCGTAGGCGGCCCGTCCGATCCCGCGTCCCCAGACGGAGCGGAGCAGTTCGACGAGCCAGAAGCCCGATCGTGCCCCCTCCTCCTGCGGGAGGTCGAGGCCGACGCGCCCGACGACCTCGCCGTCGAGCACCACGAGCCACGAGAACCGCACCTGGGCGGGATCGGGCTGGAAGTTCGGGAGCAGTTCGTCCGCGGGCATCGCGTGATCGTCGTGTCCGGAGATCTCGGCGTAGACGAGGTTGCGGACACGGGTCATCTCGCGGAAGTCGGCGGCGTCGTCACCGTCGATCGAAGCGGGGATGTGCAGGCGCCGGAAGGCGACGCCGGAGGGAAGCGAAGTCATGAGGTGTCTTTCGTGAGGAAGGGCCCGGTGTGCGCCGCCCCGGGGGACGGCGCACACCGGATCAGAGGGTCGGGCGCAGCAGCGACGCCGTGCGGTACCAGTCGCGTTCGCGCTGGGTCCGCTCGGCCGACTGCACGAGGGCCCGATGGGCGCCGGCCGTGCGCAGTTCGATGACGTGCACGCGAGCCGCGTGTCGCGTGAGCAGCCACAGGCCGAGGCGCAGGGTGAGACGGTCGACGAGGCCGACCCGACGGTCGGTGATCGGGGGAAGGGAGACGGTGGGCGTGGCCGCGGTGTGCTGCGGCGCGCGCGTGGGCAGGGTGCTCATGCGGAGGCTCCGATGAAAGGGGAGAGCGGGAGAGGAAGCGGCGAGCGATGCTCGCGGAGGGATCGAACGATCCTGAGTGCTCGGCATCCGGAAGATGCGGCACGGGAAGCGGAGACGACAGGCGTCTCGACGCGACGGGTCAGCCCTGGAAGACGGGCATTCCGACGACGGTGGTCACTCCGGCAAAGGGCGCGGACAGCACGGGGGCGGCGGTGAAGCCGGTGGCGATGAAGCCGGTGGTGTTGCGAATCATGGGAGGACCTCCTCTCGTCGTCGGTTGCGACCCCCGACGCTAGCGAAGGCCGTCCGAGAATGTCAAGCTTTCACTCAGATTCGCCGGGAACCCGGGCGCGTCTCTCGGGTGAGCGCGGCCCGCCGCCGCGGAATCCTGCGGCTTCTCGGGTAGCGTGAGGCGTTGGCGATCAGGCGGGAGGCGCGGCGACATGCACTTGAAAAGCGTGACGCTCAAGGGCTTCAAGTCGTTCGCGCAGTCCACCACGTTCGCGCTCGAGCCGGGCGTGACCTGCATTGTCGGCCCGAACGGCTCCGGGAAGTCCAACGTCGTCGATGCCCTCGCGTGGGTGATGGGCGAGCAGGGAGCCAAAACCCTTCGCGGCGGCAAGATGGAGGACGTCATCTTCGCGGGCACGTCGACGCGCGGTCCGCTCGGACGCGCGGAGGTGCAGCTGACCATCGACAACTCCGACGGCGCCCTCCCGATCGACTACAGCGAGGTGACGATCAGTCGGACCCTGTTCCGCACCGGCGCGAGCGAGTACGCGATCAACGGGCAGACGAGCCGGCTGCTCGACGTCCAGGAGCTGCTGAGCGACTCGGGTCTCGGCCGCGAGATGCACGTGATCATCGGGCAGGGACGCCTGGACACGGTGTTGCAGGCGACCGCGGAGGACCGCCGAGGCTTCATCGAAGAAGCCGCGGGGATCCTCAAGCACCGTCGACGCAAAGAGAAGACCGTCCGCAAGCTCGAGGCGATGGAGACCAACCTCACCCGCCTCAGCGACCTCGCCGGCGAACTCCGCCGGCAGCTCAAGCCGCTCGGCAAGCAGGCCGAGATCGCGCGGGAGGCCGCGACGATCGCGGCCGTCGTACGGGACGCGAAGGCCCGGCTCTTCGCCGACGAACTCGTGCGCCTGCGCGGGCAGCTCGCCGACGCCGCGCGGGCCGAGAACGAGCGTCACACCGAGCGTCTCGTGCTGCAGGAGCAGGCGGAGGGTCTGCGACACCGCGTCGAGCGCCTCGAGGAGGAGCAGCGATCCGAGGCCGTCGACCGGGCCCGGCGCGTGGCATTCTCGCTCGAACAGGTGCAGGAGCGCCTGCGCGGCCTGTACACGCTGGCGGGGCAGCGCCTCGCCCTGCTGTCCGACGACGACCGGGATCCCAGCGCCTTCTCGCCGACGGTGTCGCAGTCGATGATCGACGACGTCCGCAGCGAGATCGACGACATCGCGGCGGGCCTCGGCGACGCGCAGGATGCCGCAGCCGATGCCGCGCGGGCTGTCGTTCGTGCGCGCGCCGACCTCGACGCGCTCGATGTCGACATCGCGGCGCAGAGCGCATTGGTCTCCGAACACGACATGAAGCTGACCGCGCTGCGGGGTGCGGCCTCATCGGCCGTCTCGACGCGGGATGCCGTCCTCGCGGGCGTGGAGCGCCAGCAGCGCGCGCTGGACGCGGCGCTCGTGCGTCGCGCGGAGGCCGAGGAGGCGCTCGCCGACCTCGACCCGACGGTGGCGCCCGAGGCGGCGTCGGCGGAGCACGCGGCCGCGTACGAGCGCGCGCAACGCGACGCCAACGACGCCGAGGCCTCGGTGGCACAACTCCGCGATCGCCTGCACGCCGCGGAGCGCGAGCGCGATGCCCTGTCGGCCCAGACGACGGCTCTGGGACGCGCCCTCGACGTCCGCAACGCCGCGGCGGACCTCGTCGCCTCGGGGCAGCCGGGCGTTCGTGGCCTGGTGGGCGACGACGTCAAGGTGACCACGGGGTACGAGGCCGCGATCGCCGCGGCGCTCGGCTCTCTCGCCGAGGGCGTGCTCGTCGACGATGCCGACGCCGCCTTCGCCACGGCCCGCGCCGCCGCAGAGGACGACCTCGGCGTGGTCGAGATCGCGGTCGCCGGCACCGCGAGGGATTCTCCGCGGGCGTCGGTGCCGGCGGGAGGCGTCCGGGCCGTGGACGTGGTGTCGGCCGCGCCGGGAATCCTCGGCATCCTTTCCCGGGTCGTCGTCGTGGAGGACCTGGATGCCGCGCACGCGGCGCTGCGCGATCTGGACGACGGCACGACCCTGGTGACGCGCGCCGGCGAGGTCCTCACGGCGCACACGCTGCGCGCCGGATCGGGAGCCGGACGGTCTCGTCTCGAGCTGGCCGCTGAGCGCGATGCCGCCACGGAACGCCTCGCCGAGATCGTCGTGGTCGCGGATTCTCTGCGCGAGGCGTTGGGCGACGCGCAACGCGCGCTCACCGACGCGCGGCAGCGCACGAAGGACAGCCTGGCGACGCTTCGCGCGCACGACGCCGCCCTCGCGGCGCAGGCGGAGAAGGTCAACCGCATCACGGTCCGGCACGAGGCGGCGGTCGCCGAGTGCGAGCGGCTGGAGGCGGGACTGGCGCAAGCGGCCGCCGCCGTCCACGAAGCCGAAGAAGCCGCGGTCGTCGCCGAGGCGGCTCTCACCCGCGCGCTGGAGGCGCCCCGCCCGATCCTCGATGCCTCGGCGCGGGACGGATTCGTGGCCCAGCTCGAGGGGGCGCGAGAGGCCGAGATGCGCGCGCGGCTCGACATCGAGACGCTGAAGGAGCGCGTGCGCGCGGGTGAGGCCCGCATCGTCCAGCTCGAGAACCAGCGCGAACGCGAGAGGGCCGCCGCCGAGGAGGCCGCGCGGCGCGCCGTGATCCGACGCGCGCAGCGCGAGATCGCGGCGGAGGTCGCGGGGCAGCTTCCCGCGCTCCTCGACTCCGTCGACCGCTCCGTGAGTCAGGCGCGGGTGGAGCTCGCGGCGGCGGAGGCGACGCGCACCGCGGTATCGGCCGATCTGACCCGGGCCCGGGGGGAGGAGGCGGAGGTCCGCGAGCGCCTCGCCCGCCTCACCGAGAGCGTGCACGGACTCGAGCTGCAGATGCATGAGAAGCGTCTGCACGTCACGAGCCTGCTCGAGCGGGTGCAGTCCGAGCTCGCCCTGGACGAGGATATTCTTGTTTCGGAATACGGTCCGGACCAGCCGGTTCCCACCGAGGTCGAGGGGGAGACCCTGGCCTTCGACCGAGCGGGGCAGAAGCGCCGCCTGCAGGATGCGGAGCGCAAGCTCAGCCAACTGGGCCGGGTGAACCCGCTCGCCCTCGAAGAGTTCGCCGCTCTGGAACAGCGCCATGCGTTCCTCACCGAGCAGCTCGCCGACCTGCAGCAGACGCGCGCGGACCTCCAGACGATCATCGCCGAGCTCGACGAGCGCATGCAGACGATCTTCGTCGCCGCCTTCGAGGACACCCGCGCCGCGTTCACCGAGATCTTCCCGATCCTCTTTCCGGGCGGAGCGGGGAGCATCTCCCTCACCGACCCGGAGCACCCTCTGACGACGGGCATCGAGGTCTCCGTCCGTCCCGTGGGCAAGAAGATCGAGCGTCTCTCACTGTTGTCCGGCGGAGAACGCTCGCTCGCGGCGGTCGCGTTCCTGACGTCGATCTTCACCGCGCGTCCGAGCCCGTTCTACATCCTCGACGAGGTCGAGGCAGCTCTCGACGATGCCAACCTCGGCCGGCTCCTCGGGGTGTTCGAGAAGCTCCGCTCGAGCAGTCAGCTGATCGTCATCACCCACCAGAAGCGGACGATGGAGATCGCGGACGCGCTGTACGGCGTCTCGATGAGGCAGGACGGGGTGTCCGCCGTCGTGGGCCAGCGCGTCGGCGACCGCGCGGCGGCCGCGCGCGAAGCCGCCCCCGTAAGCTGAGGGAATGGCTGAGAACTCCTGGTCGCTGGGCCGCGCACTGCGCGGGCTGTTCGTCAAACCCACCATCGACGAGACGACGTGGGACGACCTCGAGACGGCTCTGCTGACCGCCGACTTCGGCCCCGATGTGACGGAGCGCCTCGTCGACGAGCTGCGTGAGAAGGTCGAGCGGTTCCGCACGACCGATCCACGTGACCTGCAGCGCATGCTGAAGGAGACCCTCGAGGAGCACTTCGCCAGGTTCGACACGACGCTCCGTCTGACCGAGCGGCCCGCCGTCGTGCTCGTCGTCGGCGTCAACGGCGTCGGCAAGACGACGACGATCGGCAAGTTCGCCAAGTTCCTCCAGCGCTACGGACGGACGGTCGTCGTCGGCGCCGCGGACACGTTCCGCGCCGCCGCGGTGGACCAGCTCGCCACGTGGGCGGAGCGCGGGGGCGCCACGATCGTGCGCCCTCAGCACGAGGGTCAGGATCCGGCATCCGTCGCCTTCCAGACCGTCGCACACGCGAAAGAGACGGGGACCGAGATCGTCCTGGTCGACACCGCGGGGCGCCTGCACACCAAGGGCGGGCTCATGGACGAGCTCGGCAAGATCAAGCGCGTGATCGAGAAGCAGGCGCCGATCGCCGAGGTCCTCCTCGTGCTCGACGCCACGACCGGACAGAACGGGCTCATGCAGGCGCAGGCCTTCCTCGACAGCGCCGGGGTGACCGGGCTCGTGCTCACCAAGCTCGACGGCTCCGCGAAGGGGGGCTTCGTGCTGGCCGTGCAGGAGCGTACGGGGATCCCCGTCAAGCTCCTGGGGCAGGGGGAGGGCATCAACGACCTCACCGGTTTCACGCCGCACGTTTTCGCCTCGTCACTCGTCGACTGACACTCGATCCGCCTCATCCGCTCGGGCGGGTCGCCTTCCCGAAGCGGGTGGGGACTGGTTTCATGGGGGTATGGCGATCGAGCACGATTTCTTCGGACTCCTCGAGTCCGGACCCGACGGGTCGATCTTCTGGTCGGAGAACGTCGAGTTCGGCGACCAGAGCGTCACCGTCGACCTCACGGCGCCCGATCAGGACGACGTGTCCGTCGAGGCTCTCGACGTGGCCGCGGCCATGATCTCGGCGCTGGAGGGGATCGATCTCGCGGCGCGCAACGCCATGGTCGGTGAGCTCGACTCGCGCACGAGCGAGGTGACCGAGTACATCCTCCAGCAGCAGGCGACTCTCGGCGAAGAGATCGACGACCTCCTGATCGACCCGTCCGGCGACACCCACATCGACGTGATCAAGTCGATGCAGTTGATGAGCGTGACGATCCTGGCGGACGAGCACGGCGGCTCCGACCCGTTCGCGGTGCTCGAGTACGCCCTCGATCCGGATGCCACCGACGACGTGCTGCTCGTCAACCTCGCCTCCGATGGCTCGGTGCAGTCGGTCACCAGCGCCGACTGACCCGGCCCTCTCAGTGGAAGAGCGGGATGACCAGGTAGATGCCGTAGAGCACGGCCGCCGCGACACCCGCGAAGCAGACCAGCCCCGCGGCGGTCGCGGCACGGGGACGCGCGTGCTCGCGAGGAGCGACGATCGCGGTGGGACCCTCGGGGTCGTCTCCGTGGCGGACCACGACGTCGGGTGCGCCTACGGCGAAGAAGCGGATGCCGAGCGCGTACAGTCCGGCGATGATCACCGTCGCGGCGAGTCCGACGACGAAGACGAGAAGGATCGAGCCTCCCTCGGACGCCAGCGATCCGCTGACGTCAGCGCGCAGCACAGCAGTGTTCATGCGGGTTCTCCTTCGGGGTGACGGGCACCGAGCCGGTCCGCGTCGAGCGATTCGTCGTTGACGGTGTCCGCCGACACCGGGCGGCGGCGGGCCAGCGCGAACAATCCTGCGCACGCGGCGAGTCCGATCACGAGGACACCGAGGAGCCCGACGATCCCCGCGGATGCGGCCCACGCGGCGCCCCCTCCCACGATCGCCGCAGCGGGGAGGGTCACCACCCAGGCGAACGCGATGCGGGTGACGACGTTCCAGCGCACCGATGCCAGTCGCTTTCCCAGACCGGATCCGATCACGGCGCCCGAGGTCACCTGGGTCGTGGACAACGGGAAACCGAGCGTGGAGGAGATGAGGATCGTCGATGCCGCACTCGTCTCTGCGGCGAACCCCTGCGGAGGTTTCACGTCGGTGATGCGCTTGCCGACGGTGCGCATGATGCGCCAGCCGCCGAGGTAGGTGCCGAGGGCGATGGCGAGCCCCGCGCAGAGGATCACCCACAGCTGCGGTCCCGTGCCCGCCTCCTGCGCGCCGGCGACGATCAGCGTGAGGGTGATGACGCCCATCGTCTTCTGCGCGTCGTTGGTTCCGTGGGCGAGGGAGACGAGGGATGCCGAGACGGTCTGGCCGTGTCGGAACGCCGTGGACGAGCCGGCCACCGTGGCCATCCGGGTGATGCGGTAGACGAGGAAGGTGGCGCACAGCGCGACGATTCCGGCGATGAACGGGGAGAGGAGCGCGGGGAGCACGATCTTCGACAGCACGCCGCCCCACTCGACGGCCTGGAAGCCGACGCCGATGACGGCCGCTCCGATCAGCCCTCCGAAGAGGGCGTGGGTGGAGCTCGAGGGGAGCCCGAGCCACCAGGTGAGGAGGTTCCAGACGACTGCGCCCATGAGCCCCGCGAAGATCATCGGAACCGTGATCTGGGGGAGGCCCTGATCGTCCTGGGCGAGGATCCCCTCGGACACCGTCTTCGCGACGGCCGTCGAGAGGAACGCGCCCACGAGATTGAGAACGGCCGAGATGAGCACGGCCACCTTGGGCTTCAGCGCCCCCGTGGCGACGGACGTCGCCATCGCATTCGCGGTGTCGTGGAAGCCGTTCGTGAAGTCGAAGAAGATCGCGAGCGCGATGACGAGGAGGACGGGAACGAGAACGGTGGGGTCCACCGCGTCTCCCTTCGGGAGGTGCTGCCGAGTGCGGGTCGGTCGACCCGGCGACACGGTAGACCTCGGGAGTGACGGGACGGTGCCCTTTCGAACGGGCGCGAGAGGGGTCTACGCTGTTCGCCCGCTCGGAGCCGTCAGACCGCCTGCGCGAACTCCGTGTCCGCGGCGGCGATGTCCTTCGCGAGGTGCGCGAGGTGCGCGGGGATCTCGCGGCCCTTCGAGACCATCGACTGCGCCCAGAGACGACCGGCGCGGTACGACGAGCGCACGAGCGGCCCCGCCAGCACACCGAGGAACCCGATGCGCTCGGCCTCCTCTTTGAACTCGACGAACTCCGCGGGCTTGACCCACCGCTGCACGGGCAGGTGTCGGGGCGTCGGACGCAGGTACTGCGTGATCGTGATGATGTCCGTGCCCGCTTCGTGCAGGTCCTGCAGGGCCCGCACCACCTCTTCGGGCTCTTCGCCCATCCCCAGGATGAGGTTCGACTTCGTGATGAGTCCGGCATCCCGTGCCGCCGTCAGCACGCCGAGGGAGCGGTCGTAGCGGAAGGCGGGGCGGATGCGCTTGAAGATGCGCGGTACGGTCTCGACGTTGTGGGCGAAGACCTCCGGCCGCGAGGAGAAGACCTCCGCGAGGAGCGCGGGATTCCCCGAGAAGTCGGTGGCGAGGATCTCGACACCGGTCCCCGGGTTCTCGGCGTGGATCCGCCGCACCGTCTCGGCGTGGAGCCAGGCTCCCTCGTCCGGGAGATCGTCGCGGGCGACGCCCGTCACGGTCGCGTAGCGCAGTTGCATCCGCGTCACGCTCTCGGCCACCCGACGGGGCTCGTCGGTGTCGTAGTCGGCCGGCTTGCCCGTGTCGATCTGGCAGAAGTCGCACCGTCGCGTGCATTGCGAACCGCCGATGAGGAAGGTCGCCTCGCGGTCCTCCCAGCACTCGAAGATGTTCGGGCATCCGGCTTCCTGGCACACCGTGTGCAGGTCCTCGCTCTTCACGAGGTTCTGCAGCGCGGTGTACTCCGGCCCCATCTTGGCCTTCGTCTTGATCCACTCGGGTTTGCGCTCGATCGGCGTCTGTGCGTTGCGGACCTCGAGTCGCAGGAGCTTGCGTCCATCGGGAGCAGTGGATGCCGGGACCCCGGCCGTTCCGGTTCCGCAGGTGCTCACGCGGCCACCGCCGCGTACTCGGCGCGGAAGACATCGACGATGTGGGGCACGAGATCGACGGGGGAGACGTCGGCGCCCATCACCTCACTCACGGTCGTCACACCGGCATCCGTGATCCCGCAGGGGACGATGTGGCGGAAGCCCGCGAGGGTGTTGTCGCAGTTGACGGCGAAGCCGTGCATGGTCACTCCTTTCTCGACGCGGACGCCGATCGCCGCGACCTTGTCGAGACCGAGCGGACGCTGGACCCAGACGCCGCTGCGTCCGTCGACGCGCACACCGTGTACACCGAGCGGGGCGAGGGCGGCGATGATGAGGGATTCGAGGCGGCGGACGTGCGCGACGACGTCCACCGGTTCGGGCAGGCGCACGATCGGGTAGCCCACGAGTTGGCCGGGGCCGTGCCACGTGATCTTTCCGCCGCGGTCGACGTCGATCACCGGCGTGCCGTCGTCGGGGCGTTCGTGGTCCTCCGTGCGCTTACCCGCCGTGTACA
The DNA here is from genome assembly GCA_029239635.1 of Microbacterium sp. Taxonomy (GTDB): domain Bacteria; phylum Actinomycetota; class Actinomycetes; order Actinomycetales; family Microbacteriaceae; genus Microbacterium. Next base: position 18,483 of record JARBUN010000020.1, read on the forward strand.
CGGCCTCGTGCTCGAGGAGCAGGAGGGTGTCGCAGCGTCGGCCCGACACGACGTCGGCGTGTACCCGCCGCTGCTCCGCCCAGCCGTCGAGGTAAGGCACGTAGTCGGGGGCGAACCCCGCGTGATGGATGTCGAGCATCACCTCTCCCGCCTTTGTTGGATGGGGTCTAACAATACACGTGAGACCGTCTCCTAGGCTGTGGTGATGACCTCAGCGAGCCGGAGCGGACGACCTCGCTCGTCGTCTCGCGAGGTTCTCGCGGAAGCCGCGTGCGAGCTGTTCCTCGAGCGCGGGTACGAGGCGACCTCCGTGTCGGACATCACCCGCCGCGCCGGCGTCAGTCGCTCCAGCTTCTTCAACTACTTCTCGGCCAAGAGCGACGTGCTGTGGTCGGGTTTCGACGAGCAGGCGGATGCCGCGATCGAGCGGCTGCGCGAGGGGGAGGCCGTCGCCGACGCCCTCGCGGGCATCGGCGACGGCCTCGCCCCCGATGCCCTGGCTCTCGCGATCACCCACGCCGACGCGATGGGCATCGCCACCGAGCTCGATCGCGACCGTGCCGTGCGCCAGTTCCGCCTCCAGCGCGAGATCGCCGCACGCCTGGCCCACGACGGCACGTCGCCGCTGGCGTCTCAGGTTCGCGCGGGCGCCCTCGCGGCGGCGGTGCTCGCCGCCGTGTGGGCGTGGGCCGACCGCACCGCGGCGGGGCGCCCCCTCGCCGAGCTGCTCGACGCCGCGCTCGCTCTGGCGTGACGGCCGTGCGGCGGTCGCGCACCCTCGCCCGTTGGTCCGCGCGGATCATCGAGCGTGCGCCGGCCTCGACGCGGCTGCCCGCGCCACAGGACGGCGCTGCGGCGGCGACCCGGACCCGACCCGCGTAAACTCGACTCATCATGGCGACTTTCGGCACTCTCTCCGACCGGCTCACAGAGACCTTCCGCAACCTCCGGAAGAAGGGCCAGCTCACGCCCGCCGACGTCGACGGGACGGTGCGCGAGATCCGCCGCGCCCTCCTCGACGCCGACGTCGCGCTGCCCGTCGTCAAGGAGTTCACCGCCGCGGTGCGCGAGCGCGCCCTCGGCGACGAGGTCAACCGTGCCCTCAACCCGGCGCAGCAGGTCGTGCAGATCGTCAACGACGAGCTCATCGGCATCCTGGGCGGGCAGCAGCGCCGTCTGCAGTTCGCGAAGAACCCGCCGACGGTCATCATGCTCGCCGGCCTCCAGGGCTCGGGCAAGACGACCTTCGCCGGAAAGCTCGCGAAGATGCTCGAGAAGGACGGTCACACGCCCCTGCTCGTCGCGTGCGACCTCCAGCGCCCCAACGCCGTCAACCAGCTCCAGGTGGTCGCCGAGCGTGCCGGTGCCGCGATCTATGCCCCCGAGCCGGGCAACGGCGTCGGCGACCCGGTCGCTGTCGCCCGCGACGGCGTCGCCTACGCGACGCGCCAGCAGCACGACATCGTCATCATCGACACCGCCGGCCGCCTCGGTGTCGACGCCGAGCTGATGAAGCAGGCCTCCGACATCCGCACGGCGACGCAGCCGGACGAGGTGCTCTTCGTCATCGACGCGATGATCGGTCAGGATGCCGTCAACACGGCGAAGGCGTTCCAGGACGGCGTCGACTTCACCGGCGTGGTGCTGTCGAAGCTCGACGGCGACGCACGCGGTGGCGCCGCGCTGTCGGTGGCCTCGGTGACCGGCCGCCCCATCATCTTCGCGTCGACCGGCGAGGGCCTCGACGACGTCGAGCCGTTCCACCCCGACCGCATGGCATCCCGCATCCTCGACCTCGGTGACATCCTCACCCTGATCGAGCAGGCGCAGTCGGCCTTCGACGAGGCCGAGGCGATGAAGGTCGCCGAGAAGCTCGCGACGGAGACCTTCACGCTCGAGGACTTCCTCGAGCAGATGCAGCAGATGAAGAAGATGGGCTCCATGAAGAAGATGCTCGGGATGCTCCCGGGCATGGGGAACATGAAGCAGCAGCTCGAGAACTTCGACGAGCGCGAGATCGACCGCACCGAGGCGATCATCCGCTCGATGACCCCGGTCGAGCGTCGCAACCCGAAGGTCCTCAACGGCTCCCGACGCTTGCGCATCGCCCGCGGTTCGGGCATGACCGTCACCGATGTCAACCAGCTCGTGCAGCGCTTCGAGCAGGCGGCGAAGATGATGAAGACCGTCGCGCGCGGCGGGGTGCCCAACATTCCCGGCATGGGTCCGGTCGGCGGAAAGCCCGGCGCCTCGTCGAAGCGCGGGAAGCAGCAGAAGGCGAAGGGGTCCCGTTCGGGCAACCCGGCCAAGCGTGCCGCCGAGAACGCCGGCATCTCGGCATCCGCCGCTCCGACCGGGTCGGGCTTCGGTCTGGGCGGTCAGGCGGCGCCGAGTGAGGCCGACCTCGCGGAGCTGCAGAAGATGCTGGGTCGCGGCTGACGCCGCTCACCCGGTGGGCGGACTCGTCGCCGCCGGGCGCTCAGGGGAGGATGTCCGCTTCCTGCAGGGCCGAGATGATCGTCTGCTCGATCGCCTTCTGGCCGCGTGCCGTGGGATGGACGTCGTCGTCTTGAAGCCACTCGGGATGCCCGAGGAGCGGCTGTCCGATATCGATGTACGTGCCGCCGACCGCGTCGATCGCGTCCTGAAGAGCCTGCGAGGTGACGGCGTTGTCGTCGGGGACGTCGGACTCGTCGTTCCAGATGGTGCTCAACCCGACGATGTGCGCGGCGGGGGCGGCTTCATGGAGCTCGTTGACGGTCGTCGCGGTGTCCGAACGGATGTCGTCCGCGTCCTGCCAGAAATCGTTGCTCGATGACTCCACGATGAGCAGTTCGGGTTGGAGCGCCGCGACGGCGGGGGCGAAGCCCGCATAGTTCGTTCCGCACTCCCCGTCGACGACGAAGCCCATCCCGCCGCACGCGAGGTTCGTCAACGCGAGGTGAGCGTGGGATGCCATGAGGTCGGGCCAGGCCTCGCCGAGCGTCAATCCCGCACCCGACATGAGCGAATCCCCGACCGTCACGACGCGGAGGCGCGGGGGAGCACTCGTCGACGGGGCCGGAGTCGGGGACTCCACGGCGAAGGTGAGGTCGGGCTGCGGCGCGGCCGCGGGCTCGGGGGCGCACGCGGTGAGGACGACGACCAGACCCGCCAGTAGCGCGGCCCCGGTTCGGCGCGGGCGGGGGCGTGCGGAGGTCATGGCGTGATCTTAGGGCCGGGCGTCTATGAGAATCCGCCGAGCGCGGCGCGCGCGGCTCAGACCCGCAGGGCGGCGAGGTGCTCGCGTAGTGTCGGTCCGGCGCGGAACTCCCGGATGAGATGCTGCACGACCTCGCGCAGATCACCGTCGGCCGCCTCGGCGACCGCGATCTGACGCGCCGAACTCCCTCCGGTGGAGAGGATGGTCTCGAGCCCGGCGAACTCTCGCGCGCACTTCAGCTCGACGGCGACTTCCGCCAGCTCCTCCATGGTCTCGCGCAGGTGGTCGACGACCGGGCGCTGCGTTCCCTCGCGGTCCACGATCACGCGCGCATCGAGTCCGTACCGCGCGGCGCGCCACTTGTTCTCCCGAGCGAACCACGGCGGGATGCCGGGCAGTTCCTTGCCCTCGTCCAGCGAGCGCGAGAAGTGCTCCACGAGGGTCTGTGCCAGTGCCGCGACCGCCGCGAGCTCGGGGAGGGTGGACATCCCGTCGCACGCGCGGATCTCGACGGTTCCCCAGCGCGGCGCCGGACGGATGTCCCAGCGCACCTCACTGGCATCCGCCATCACCCCGGTCCGGACCATGTCGTCGAGATACGCCTCGAACTGGTCCCACGTCTCCAACTGCCAGGGGAGGCCTGCCGTCGGCAGCTGTTGGAAGACGAGGGAGCGGTTCGAGACATAGCCCGTGCGCTCTCCGGCCCAGAAGGGACTGGATGCCGACAGCGCCTGCAGGTGCGGGAGGAACACGGTGAGCGCGTTGACGATCGGCAGCACCTTGTCGACGGAGTCGACGCCCACGTGCACGTGCACTCCCCAGATCATCATGTTGCGTCCCCACCATTGGGTGCGCTCGATGAGCGTGTGGTATCTCGTCTTGTCGGTGACCTGCTGGTCGTACCACTGCGCGAACGGATGGCTGCCCGCGCACAGCAGTTCGATACCGCGCTTCTCGGTCTCGACGCGGAGCGCGCCGATGGCGTCCGCGATGTCGTCGACGGCGGCGGCCACGGTGTCGCCGACGCCGCTGGTGACCTCGACGGTGTTGGTCAACAGCTCGCCCGTCACGGTGAAGCGCTCGAGTTCGGTGCGCTCCTCGACGAGCTCGAGGATCTCGGGCGCCCGGGGCACGAGATCGCCCGTGTCACGGTCGGCGAGCATGAGTTCCCACTCCAGCCCCACCGACGATCGCGTCGAGGAAGCGAACTGCAACGTCATCCGGTCAGTCTGACACGGGACACGCGGCACTCTGTGTTTCGCGCCACGCTGTGTCATCTGGCAGAATAGAGGGTCGGACCAGGCACTCGACCCTCTATCCAGTGCCGGCCCACCATTTTTGAGCTTCCGCCGGGTGTGCACCCCACGCTCCAGGCGATCAGTTCGTTCGCTTTTCACCATTCAGGAGAAAATTCGTGGCTGTCAAGATCCGTCTCAAGCGTCTCGGTAAGATCCGTGCGCCCTACTACCGCATCGTCGTCGCCGACTCGCGCACCAAGCGCGACGGTCGTGTGATCGAGGAAATCGGCAAGTACCACCCCACCGAGGAGCCCTCGTTCATCGAGGTCGACTCCGAGCGCGCGCAGTACTGGCTCTCGGTCGGCGCCCAGCCCACCGAGCAGGTCGCCGCGATCCTCAAGCTCACGGGCGACTGGGGCAAGTTCAAGGGCGACAAGGACGCCGTGTCCACCGTCAAGGTGCGCGAGCCCAAGGCGGCCTTCGAGGCCGACGCGTCCAAGAAGTCCGTCGTGAAGCCCAAGGCCGAGAAGAAGGCGGAGGCCCCCGCGGCTGACGCTTCGGCCGACGACGCCGCCGAGACCTCGGCCGAGTAAGTCCCGTGCTGTCTGCCGCGCTCGAACACGTCGTCAAGGGGATCGTCGATCACCCTGACGACGTGACCATCCGTTCCAGCACGTCGCCGCGCGGCGACGTGCTGGAGGTTCGCGTGCACCCCGATGACCGGGGTCGCGTGATCGGGCGCGGCGGGCGCACCGCCAAGGCTCTGCGCACGGTCGTCTCCGCCCTCGCCGACGGGCGCCGCGTGCGCGTCGACGTGGCCGACGACTGATGGCGGGCGGCGACATCGCGGGCGAACAGCCCGCCAAGACCCAGCTCCGGGTGGGGCGGCTCGTCAAGGCCCACGGGCTGAAGGGCGCCTTCAAGCTCGAGCTGTACACCGACGACCCCGAGGGACGCTTCGTCCCCGGCAACACCTTCACCCTGCAGGTGCCGGAGTCGTCGCCGTGGCATGGCCGGCCCCTGACGGTCCGTGAGTTCCGCTGGATGAACTCCCACCCCGTCGCCTTCTTCGAAGGCGTCGACGACCGCAACGCGGCCGAAGAGCTCGTCAAGGCGATCCTCTGGATCGACCAGGACACCGCCGACGCTCCGGCCGAAGACGACGCGTGGTACGACCACCAGCTCGTCGGCCTCGACGTCGTGCGCGACGGAGAGACCGTGGGACGCGTCGTCCGCGTCGACCACTTCCCCGCGCAGGACCTGCTGATCGTCCGCCCTTCCGGGGAAGACCGTGAAGTCCTCGTCCCGTTCGTGAGCGCGATCGTCCCGGAGGTCGACATCGCCGGCGGTCGTGTGGTGGTCACACCCCCGGCCGGTCTGTTCGAGGACCTCCCCAGCGACGACGGAGACGAGCCGGAATCGTCCGACCTCGACGACTCCGGCGACGACGCCGCCTCAGTCCCCGAGGACTGACGTGCGCATCGACGTCGTCTCGATCTTCCCGACGATCTTCGACGCCCTCGAGGTGTCGCTGCTCGGCAAGGCTCGCACGACGGGTCTGCTCGACGTGCGCGTGCACGACCTGCGCGACTACACGCACGATCGCCATCGCACCGTCGACGACACCCCCTACGGCGGCGGTGCGGGGATGGTCATGAAGCCGGAACCGTGGGGAGAGGCGCTCGACGACATCGTCGGCGAGGTCGACCAGCGCCCCGTCATCATCTTCCCTTCTCCGGCCGGTGAGCGCTTCACGCAGGCCACCGCCCGCGAGCTGTCCGCGGCGCCGCACCTCGTCTTCGGGTGCGGGCGCTACGAGGGCATCGACGAGCGTGTCTTCGACTACGCCGCCGAACTCGGCGACGTGCGCCTCATCAGCCTGGGCGACTACGTGCTCAACGGGGGAGAGGTCGCCGTGATGGCGATGGTCGAGGCGATCGGCCGTCTCATCCCCGGCGTCGTCGGCAATCCCGAGAGCCTCGTCGAAGAGTCGCACGAAGACGGTCTCCTCGAGTACCCCTCGTACACCAAGCCGTCTGTCTGGCGTGGACGCGAAGCTCCGCCCGTCCTCCTCAGCGGCAACCACGGCGCGGTCGCCGCGTGGCGCCGCGAACAGCAGCTCGTGCGCACGCGTGAGCGTCGTCCCGACCTCCTCGCGGACTGACCGACAGCCCCGAGCGGTCCTCAGCGCGCCGGGAAGATGCTCCCGCTCGGAAAACAGCGCCGTTCTCGCACTTCGCGACGCGGAATCTGCGAGAAGAGCGTGTTTCTGCGAGCGCTGAAGTCGGAGCGTCCCGGGCAGGGCGGATGCCGCGCCCTCGAGGCAGCGGCATCCGCCCTTCGTCGTCAGCGAACGCCGAGGAAGGACCGGTCGGTGAGCACGATCGGACCGTCGGCGGTGATCGCGATGGTGTGTTCGGAGTGCGCGCCGCGCGAGCCGTCGGCGCTGCGCAGCGTCCACCCGTCGGGGTCGGTGACGAGCTCGTCGGTGGTCTGCAGGAACCACGGCTCCAGTGCGAGAACGAGGCCCGCGCGGAGCGGGTATCCGCGCCCGGCCTTCCCGTCGTTGGCGACGTGCGGGTCGCCGTGCATCGTGCGGCCGACGCCGTGACCCCCGAAGTCGGTGTTGATGCTCAAGCCCTCGGCGTGGGCGACGGCGGCGACCGCCGCGGAGATGTCGCCGATCTTGTGGCCGACCGTCGCGGCGTCGATCGCCGCGACCAGAGCCCGCTCGGTCGTGTCGATGAGCGCGAGGTCCTCGTCGCGCGGGGTGCCGACCACGAACGACACCGCGGAATCGGCGACCCAGCCGTCGACGGATGCCGCGAAGTCGAGCGACACCAGGTCGCCGTCGCGCAAGACGTAGTCGTGGGGGAGGCCGTGCAGGACCGCGTCGTTGATCGAGGTGCACAGGACCTTGCCGAACGGGCTCGCGCCGAAGGACGGGTGGTAGTCGATGTAGCAGGACTCCGCTCCTGCGGCGCGGATCATGTCGTGCGCGCGACGGTCGAGGTGGAGGAGGTTGGTTCCCACCTTGGTCTCGTCGCGCAGCGTGGCCAGCACCTCGGCGACGAATCGGCCGGCCGGCCGCATCGCCTCGATCTCGGCAGGGGTGCGCAGTTCGATCATCGGTGGTTCCCTTCGTCACCTCCATTGTCCCCGATCCGTCCGCGCCGCCCGACGCCCACCTGTCACACTCATAGGCGCCGCACAGTGACGGTGCGTAGCCTCGGTCCATGGTGCTTCGCCGAGTGTTCCTCCGCTGGCTGTTCCCCGCTTCGTCGGATGGATCGTGTTCGCCGGGGGTAGCGCGTGGGCTCTGTTGTGGCTCCTCATCGCCGCTCCCACCGTGTTCGTGTCGCAGATCCTCCTCACGCTGCTGGTACGTGCGCGCACCAGCGTCCGTATGACGCGCGCGGTCGCGTGGCGGGACGTCATCGGACTCGGCATCTGGCACGTCGTGATCGTCGCGTTGGGCTTCTACGATTCCCGCGCCTTCTTCGCGCTGCTGGCTTCCGCGTCCGCGGGTCGACGGTGACGTGATCGTGGTGTCCGAGACCACGCCGCGCGACTGAGCTGGTTTGGCGCGTGTCGCGTGCCGTGGCAGAATAGGCGTTTGTGCCCTGACCAGCTCTGCCTCAGGGGAGTCCGGCTGCATCCGCGGCCTCGGGCACGCCTCACCTTTTTCCCTTTTATCGTGCGATCGACCTGTCTCGCTCCGCTCCGACATCCCCGCCTTCGGCCCCGGTGACACCGTCAAGGTGCACGTCAACATCACCGAAGGCAACCGCTCGCGTATCCAGGTGTTCCAGGGCGTCGTCATCGGTCGCTCCGGCGACGGCGTGCGCGAGACCTTCTGCGTCCGCAAGGTCAGCTTCCAGGTCGGCGTCGAGCGCACCTTCCCGGTCCACAGCCCCGTGATCGACCACATCGAGGTCGTCACGCGCGGTGACGTGCGCCGCGCCAAGCTGTACTACCTGCGCAACCTGCGCGGCAAGAAGGCCAAGATCAAGGAGAAGCGCGACCGCTGAGTCGACTCTCTCGAACGCCCCGTGGCTCTGTCACGGGGCGTTCGGCGTTTTCGGACAGCCTCGTCCGGCAGGGCGCGTTCGATGTGCGACCCTTGTTCCTGCGGTTCTCCGGTGTGCGGCGAGCCCGGTGAAGGATCTTTGTCATGAGCGACCAGACAGCGTCGACCCCGGATGCCATGGCATCCGCCCCTTCGGACCGTCGACGACGAGGCTGGGGCGCGTTCCTCCGCGACATCGTCGTCATCATCCTCATCGCGCTGGCCGTCTCGTTCCTCGTCAAGACCTTCGTCGTCCGGTCGTTCTACATCCCCTCCGCATCGATGAACAACACGCTGATCGAGCAGGACAGGATCCTGGTCGATGAGCTGACTCCCCGCTTCGGACAGTATTCGCGCGGTGACGTCGTCGTTTTCCGCGACCCCGGTGGCTGGCTGCCCGTCACGACCCGGCCGGCGCGTCCGCCTCTCGAGGAGGGTGCCGATTGGGTGCTGTCGCTGTTCGGCCTGTCCGCCCCCGACAGCGATGATCACCTCATCAAACGCGTGATCGGAACTCCGGGCGACCACGTCGTGTGCTGCAACGCCCTCGGGCAGACCTCCGTCAACGGCGTGCCCCTCGACGAGTCCTACGTGAAGCTCGCTCCCGGAGCGACCGCTCCCAATCCCGTCCCGTACGACATCACCGTTCCGCCGGGCTCGCTCTGGGTTCTCGGCGACAACCGGAACAGCTCGAAGGACTCCCGCTTCAATCAGGACCAGCCCGGCCACGGTTTCGTCCCGATCGACAACGTCGTCGGGCGCGCCTTCCTGATCACCTGGCCGTTCTCGCGATTCGGGCTCATCGACTTCCACCACAACGTGTTCGCGGGGGTGCCCGCGCCCGAGGACACGCAATGATCGAGCCGACGCTGACCCTGGAGCGCCGTCTTCTGAAGGAACACGCGCTCGTCATCGCCTGCGACGAGGTGGGGCGCGGGGCGTTGGCCGGCCCGGTGGCGGTCGGCGCGGCGGTGATCGACCCTGCGCGGTCGCGCCGCCGCGTGCCCGTCGGGCTCCGCGATTCGAAGCTCGTCCCCGAGGCGCGTCGCTCCGAGGTGGCCGCCCGCGCCGCGGCATTCGTCCAGCACAGCGCCGTCGGGTGGGCAAGTTCGGAAGAGATAGATGAGATCGGAATCATCCGGGCTCTCGGCCTCGCCGCCGTCCGAGCGATCGCCGACCTGCGTGCGCACGGCGTCGTGCCGGAGGACGCGTTGGTCATCCTCGACGGCAATCACGACTACATCACGCCCGCGGGGGAGCCGGGGCTCCGGGTCCGACCCATCGTGAAGGCCGACCGCGACTGCGCGAGTGCCGCCGCGGCATCCGTCATCGCCAAAGTCGCGAGAGACACCGTCATGACGTATCTGCACGACGATCACCCGGCTTACGGGTGGGCGCGGAACAAGGGATACGCGAGCCTCGATCACCGCGAGGCCATCTCGACGCACGGGATGAGCGTGCACCACCGGCACTCCTGGGCGATCGCCGCGGCACCGACGCTGTTCTGAGCCCCGTTCGGGAGGGACGCGCCCGGGCCGCCGACACCGTGCGACCTCCGCGACCGTGCGCGCCTAGGATGGAGAGACCATGGATGACGACGTCTTCGAGGATTACGACCGCGAACTCGAACTGGCCCTGTACCGCGAGTATCGCGACGTCGTGCAGCAGTTCCAGTACGTGATCGAGACCGAACGCCGGTTCTATCTGGCCAACGAGGTCAACGTCGTCCGCCGCGACACCGAGCACGACTTCTACTTCGAGATCTCGATGTCGGACGTCTGGGTGTGGGACATCTATCGGGCCGATCGGTTCGTGAAGTCGGTGCGCGTGCTCACGTTCAAGGACGTGAACGTCGAGGAGCTCTCCCGTCGCGATTTCCAGCTCCCGGAGGAGTTGTCGCTCGACAACTGAGGGTCGTGACCTCCTCCCGGCGCGGGTGAAGGTCCTCCCCGCCACGGGGATCCGCGGATTCATCCACCGAATGCGGGAGCGAGCCTCCGGCTGAACGTCTCGGGATGCCACGCTCTCGGGCATGGCAGCAAAGGACGAACTCGGACGAGCCGGCGAGAGCCGCGCCGTCGCCCACCTCCGCACCAGCGGTTACCGCATCCTCGACCGAAACTGGCGGTGCTCCCAAGGCGAGATCGACATCGTCGCGGATCACCACGGCGCTCTCGTGGTGATCGAGGTCAAGACCCGCTCCAGCGAGGCGTTCGGTCACCCGTTCGACGCGATCGATGCACGCAAGGCCGCGCGACTCTGGCGGTTGGCGATGGCCTGGATGGCGGCCCATCCCGATGAGGCGCGGGGCCGCCGACTCCGCATCGATGCCATCGCGGTGACCGGACCCGACCCCGCCGCCGGTCGCCTCGAGCACCTCGAGGACGCGCTGTGACGGTCGCGCGCACCTGGGCCGTGGCACGCGTGTGCGAACCGCGGCCTCGACCTTCCGAAGCGTCGGATCACCGTCAACCTGTCGCCGGCGAGCCTCCCGAAGCGGGGCTCGGGGTTCGACGTCGCGATCGCGGTGGCGGCCCTCGCGACGACCGGGATGATGGACACCGCCGGCGTCGCCGCGACCGTGCACATCGGAGAACTCGGGCTCGACGGGCGGCTGCGCCCGGTTCCGGGAGTGCTCCCCGCCGTGCTCGCAGCGCAACGGGCGGGTCACCGGCGGGTGGTGGTGCCGGCCCCGCCCCAGCGCGCCGCCGGTGGTCGAGGACGACGCCCTCGAACTCGCCGACGTCGTCGGGCAGGCGGACGCCGTCGACGCGCTCGTGGTCGCGGCGGCCGGTGGTCATCACATGCTGATGAGCGGTCCGCCCGGCGCGGGAAAGACGATGCTGGCTCGACGTCTCCCCGGAATCCTTCCCGACCTGGACGACGAAGCGGCTCTCTCCGTGGCGTCCGTGCGTTCGCTTTCCGGGGAGACCGTGGTGCACCTGTCGCGGACGCCGCCGTTCGAGAGTCCTCACCACGGCGCGAGCGCCGCCGCCCTCATCGGGGGCGGGTCCGGAGTGGTGCGTCCGGGGGCGATCGCCCGCGCCAGCGAGGGGGTGTTGTTCTTGGACGAGGGAGGCGAGTTTCCCGCCTCCGTGCTCGACGCCCTCCGCCAGCCCTTGGAAAGCGGGGTGATCCATCTGCATCGCTCGGGTGTCGCCGCGACCTACCCGGCGCGGTTCCAGCTCGTCGTGGCGACGAATCCGTGTCCCTGCGGGCAATACGGCGTTCCAGGCGGCGCGTGCGAGTGCGCGCCTCAGGCCATCCGGCGGTACACCCGCCGACTCTCGGGGCCACTCCTCGACCGGATCGACATCGACCTCCGACTCCAGCGGGTGTCCGCCGCGCGCCGTGACAACGAGGTGCCGACCATCACCACCCGTCAGGCGAGGGCGATCGTCATCGGCGCCCGCGAGCGGGCCGCTCGGCGCTGGGCGGATACCCCGTGGTCGCGCAACGCCGACGTCCCCGGGACCTGGTTGCGGGGACCGGCCGCGCCGCCCATCGACATCCTTCGTCCCCTGGACACGGCGCTGCGCCGCGGAGCGCTGACGTTGCGGGGCTACGACCGATTGTTGCGGGTCGCGTGGACCGTCGCGGACATCGCCGGACACGGTGAGCTCACCGCTGACGACGTGGGACGCGCGTTGTACCTGCGGCGGGGGATGAGCGCGTGACCCTCCCCGACCTGTCGACGGATGCCGCGCGCTCCGCGCTGCTCGGCATCGAAGGCGTTGTCGCCGGCAACGAGCGGGAGACCTACGCGCGGGTGGTGTGGAACGTGATCGCCGAGCCGGGCGACGGCGCGGCGGGCGCGTTGATCGCGGCCGTCGGCCCGGTGGACGCTCTGCGGGTCGCGGCCGAGCCCTCCGACGACGACTGGGCGGCATCCCGGGCACGGTGGGCGCCCCGGCTGCGACCCGACGCGGTCCGCGGTGCTCTCGACGGCGCACGAAGAGCCGGCGCGCGCCTCGTGGTCCCCGGTGACCCGGCGTGGCCGTCGCGCGTGGACGATCTGGGCGTACACGCCCCGGTGGCGCTGTGGATGCGCGGCTCCGCGGAGGATCAACGCACCCCGGCCGCCGCCATCGTGGGAGCGCGGGCGGCGACTCCGTACGGCGAGGGCGTGACGGCGGATCTCTCCGCCGAACTCGGTGCGTCCGGCATCACGATCGTGTCGGGAGCGGCCTACGGTATCGACGGCGCGGCACACCGAGCTGCCCTGTCGACGGGTGCGCGCACCGTGGCGTTCCTCGCCGGCGGAGTGGATCGGGCATACCCGCGCGGACATGAGGGACTCCTCGATCGCATCGCCGACACCGGCGCCGTCTGGAGCGAGACGCCGTGCGGGGCCAGCCCCACGAAATGGCGATTCCTGTC
>JARBUN010000021.1 GCA_029239635.1 Microbacterium sp.
GCCTGGTAGGCGCGCAGCGTGCCGTCGAAGGACCACCCGGCGAGCGGGCGCGCGGGTTCCGAGGGCACCGCAGCAGTCTACGGAGGAGGGAGCTGCGCGATCAGGCGCCGTTGCGACGCGCGATGATGCCCGCAAGAAGGCTGTGCGACAACGGCGCGATCGAGGCGACGATCAGAATCGTGCCCCAGAATCCCTGATCGGGCTGAAGCAGGATGCCGCCGATCAGGAGGCCGCTGAACAGGACCGCGGACACGACGCGACGGATCATCCGCTCGAGGTCGCGCAAGCGACGCTCGATCCTCGGCGTCTGCACCGAGACGGCCCCTTCCTCGAACCGCGAGACGAGGTTGTCGATGCGACGGGGCAGACGCGCGGTGACGGCGGCGACGGCCCCGACCTCGCGCACGAGGGCTTGGGCGGTGTTGCCACTCTCTTCACGGATCAGCCGCTGCGCGTAGGGCTCGACGGCATCCCAGATGTTGAAGGCGGGGTCGAGGGCGCTGCACATGCCGCTGGTCAGCGACATCGCGCGAACGATCAGCAGGAAGTTCTCCGGGAGCTGGAACGGGAGCGAGCGCACGACGTCGCCGAACTCGATGGCGAATGCGCGGAACTCGCGCGGGTCGACCTCCTGCAGCTCGGCGAACCCCATCCCGCCGAAGCGGGAGAACAGGCCCGTCATCGCACGCTCCAACTGCACGGTGTCCGCCGAGGGCAGCAGAACGCCGACATCGCGGATGCCGTCGACCAGGCCCTTTCCGTCGCGCGAGGCCGCCGCGATGAGCACGCGGCGGAGCCCCCGGCGCAGGCTCGGCGGGACCTCGCCCATCATCCCGAAGTCGATGAAGGTGAAGCGCCAGGCCGGGGTGCCGGCATCCGTCCGCCCGGGAAGGGGGGTGACGAAGACGTTGCCGGGGTGCGGGTCTGCGTGGAAGAAGCCGTCGTCGAACAGCTGGTCGAACATCACGCGCGCGAAGCGGGCGGCGACCTCGGAGGGATCGATGCCGGCGGCACGGAGGGCGTCGACGTCGTTGATCTTGATCGCCGTGACGTCTTCGAGGGTGAGCACGCGACGGGTGGTGCGTTCCCACACGACCTCGGGGACGGCCACACCGTCGGGCCCGCCGAAGTCGGCCGAGAAGCGCTCGGAATTGGCCGCCTCGTGCAGGTAGTCGATCTCTTCGAGGCTCGTGATCGCGAACTCCTCGACGAGGGAGGGCATGTCGACGCGGTCGCGGACGAGGGCGACCTTGCTGAGCCACACGCCCACCTTGCGGAGGGCGCGCAGGTCGACGTCGACGATCCGGTCGATGCCCGGCCGCTGGATCTTGAGCACCACGGCGCTCAGACCCGTCTCCGCGGCGAGATCCTCCGTCAACACGGCGCGATGCGCCTGGCCCAAGGAGGCGGCCGCGAGGGGACGCTCGTCGACGCTCGCGAAGGCGCGCTCCAACGGCATCCCGAGCTCTTCTTCTGCCCGGGCGCGCATCTGCCCGAACGGGACCGCGGGCACCTCGTCTTGCAGGCCCTCGAGCTGCTTCGTGATCGACGGGGGCAGCACGTCGAGGCGCGACGACATGAACTGCCCGACCTTGATCATGTGGGCGATGCGTTCGAGCCGGCGGGTGCGGCCCCGGGCGGAGATCCACCCGAGGCCGAACCGCGGCAGGAACAGCTCGAACCACCAGGCCTGCACGAGATAGCGTGCGGCGAAACGCGTGATGCGGCGGTAACGGGCCTTCATGAGGGCGTCGTCGGTCATCGAATCTCCTGGATGCCGACGTGCGCCCCGCACGCGTCGAGCTCGGTGAACCTCAACCCTGGGCGAGGATGGAGTAGAGCTTGCGGCGCGCCTCGTCGAGGATCTCGACCGCTTGCGCGACCTGCTCCTTGTCGCCCGTGCGGCCGACCTGCGCCGCCGCCTGGGCCAGTTCGATGCCGGCCTTGGGCAGCGCGGTCATGCGACCGCCGTCACGCGATCCGGCCGACTCCCACGGAGCGGTCCGCTCGGTGGTCTCGTCGCCGGCCGCGGCGCGGCCCTCGGCGGTGAGCGAGTAGGTCTTACGACCGTTCGACTCCTCGGCCTGCACGAGACCCTCGTCGGTCAGCAGCTGCAAGGTGGGGTACACCGAGCCGGGGCTCGGCTTCCACGACCCGCCGCTGCGGTCCTCGATCTCGCGGAGCGCACGTCGCCCTTGTTCATGCGGGGCGCCGAGGCGGTCTTCTGCTCGAACTGCGTGCGGAGCTGCTCGAGACCCTCGAGGATGTTGGACATCGGCCAGCCGGGGGTGTTGCTGCCACCGCGTCCGCCGAACGCGTCTCCCAGGAATGAACCACTCATGACGACCTCCTTCGCGCGGACCCGATCTGAGTCAGCGATACATAACGATATATCGTTATGTGCGACGGCGGGGTCGTCGAGCGGAAACTTCTCAGTACCAGTTCGTGGCCTGCGAGTGCCCCCAGGCGGCGCACGGCGTGCCGTAGCCGCGGGAGATGTAGTCGAGACCCCACTTGATCTGCGTGGCCGCGTTGGTCGCCCAGTCCGAACCGAAGCTCGCCATCTTGTCACCGGGGAGCGACTGCGGGATGCCGGTGGCGCCGCTGGGGTTGTACGCCTGGTAGTTCCACCCCGACTCCTTGGTCCACAGCGACGACAGGCACGAGAACTGGTCGTCGCCCCACCCGTACTGGTCGGCGGCGAGCTGGGCGGCGTAGGCCTTCGCGCCGTCGGGCGTGTTCACCCGGGCCAGGGCCGCGGCGGCGTCGGCTTGACGCTGCGCCTCGGCGGCGGCCGCAGCCTCGGCCTGACGCTGCGCTTCCGCGGCGGCATCCGCGGCCGCCTTGGCCGCGACGGCCTCGTTCAGGCTGCCGCGCAGCGTCGCCACGCGATCGTTGACACGCTGCGTCTCCACCTCGGCGTTCTGGCTCAGGGCCGGAAGGAGGACGGTGGGCAGGAGGTCGGATGCCGACAGGCGCTCGACCGCGTCGCTCAGCGCGGCGGTATCGATGCTCGTGTCGCCCACCGAGAGCGGGAGGCCCGTGGACGAGATGTCAGCCTGGACCGCGGAGGCCCCGGCGAGGGCGGACTGCGCGTCGGCGGTCGCTTCGTCGGCTGTCTGCGCGACGGCCTTCAAATTCGGGGTGGAACCCAGCGTCGCGACACTCATCGCGGCCGGTGCCGAGGTGGCGGCGGGGGCGCTGAAGGCGGACGCCGAGGCATCCGGCATCGACAGCGGGGCGGCGACGGCGAGGCCGGTAGTGGCGACCATGCCGAGCGCGAGACCGGCGCAGGTCATCGCCGTGGTGAGCGTGCGACGGGCACGATGGACAGGGACGAGCTTGAGATCGGAACGCAGCAAGAGAGCACTTTCGTCGGGGGCGCGCTCTCGGGCAGAGCGCGGTCGCTGTGCCGTCGGGTCGACACAAGTCCCCGAGTGTGGGTTGCTGTTCTGAGCGTTATCTCTTCGTTACCTGGGAGGGCGGTGGGAGGGGTGGCGCTCGCAGAAGCGGCGTTCGCGGCTCCAGGCAACCGGGCGGGCGGACGCGGCGGTTTCCGGATGTTGGCGAAAAACAGGCACCCTGACCGGGTATTTCTTTATAAACCTTCAAGCCCGAGTTGAATGCCGCTTTCTCGTCTCGCACCGGGCGCGTGGCGCATCGCCGGAGCGGGCTGATCCGCGCGGGGAAAATAGCGCGAATCAGCCCGACCTTCTCACGAGCGGTGGTCGCGGTAGTACGCGAGCAGGCCCACCGTCGAGGCATCCTGCGCCGCCAACGCCTCATCGTCGCCCTCGATCGCGGGGGCGATCTGGAGGGCGAGCTGCTTGCCCAGCTCCACACCCCACTGGTCGAAGGAGTTGATGCCCCAGATGGTGCCCTGCGTGAAGGTGATGTGCTCGTACAGCGCGATCAGCTGACCCAGGACCGAAGGGGTGAGCGAGGGCGCGAAGATCGACGTCGTCGGCCGGTTGCCCGGGAAGGTGCGCGCGGCGACGAGAGCGCCGGTCGTGCCCTCTGCCTCCACCTCGTCGGCCGTCTTGCCGAACGCCAGGGCCTTCGTCTGGGCGAGGAAGTTCGCGAGGAACAGACCGTGCACGTCACGGCCGTCGTCGGACAGGGGGTACGCCGGGTTGACGAAGGCGATGAAGTCCGCGGGGATGAGCCGCGTGCCCTGATGGATGAGCTGGTAGAACGCGTGCTGGCCGTTCGTACCGGGCTCGCCCCAGAACACCTCCCCTGTGTCGGTGGTGACGGGCGTGCCGTCCCACCGGACCGACTTTCCGTTGGACTCCATAGTCAGCTGCTGGAGATACGCCGCGAAGCGGTGCAGCTGCTGCGCATACGGCAGCACGGCGTGCGACTGCGCACCGAGGAAGTTCGTGTACCAGACGTTGAGGAGTCCCATGAGGACGGGCACGTTCTGCTCGATCGGCGTGGAGGCCACGTGCTCGTCGACCGTGTGGAAACCGGCGAGGAGGTCGCGGAACGCGTCGGGGCCGAGGGTGATCGCGAGCGACAGACCGATCGCGGAGTCGACCGAGTAGCGGCCGCCGACCCAGTCCCAGAAGCCGAAGGCGTTGGACGGGTCGATCCCGAAGGCGGCGACCTTGTCGAGCGCCGTCGAGACCGCGACGAAGTGGTGCGCGACGGCGTCGGTGCGGGCGGCATCCGTGTCGTCGAGGGCACCCATCGCGGCGAGCTTCTCCCACAGCCAGTCGCGGGCCAGGCGCGCGTTCGTGAGCGTCTCGAGCGTGGTGAAGGTCTTGGACGCGACGATGAACAGCGTCGTCTCGGGGTCGAGATCGGCGGTCTTCTGCGCGATGTCGGTGGGATCGATGTTGGAGACGAACCGCGCGCGGATGCCCGCGTCGGCGTACGGGAGGAGAGCCTCGTACACCATGACGGGGCCGAGATCGCTGCCACCGATCCCGATGTTGACGACCGTGGTCACCTTCTTGCCCGTGACGCCGCGCCACTGGCCCGAACGCACGCGGTCGGCGAAGGCGCCGAGGCGGTCGAGCACCTCGTGGACATCGTGATCGACCTGCTGACCGTCGACGACGAGAGCGGGCTCGGCCCCGGACGGCCGGCGCAGGGCCGTGTGCAGGACCGCGCGGTCTTCGCTGGTATTGAGGTGCGCGCCGCGCAGCATATCGGCGAAGCGCTCCCGCACGCCGGTCTCGTCGGCGAGAGCGACGAGGGCGTCGAGCACCTCGGGCGTCACCAGGTTCTTCGACAGGTCGACGTGCAGGTCGCCGACCGTGCGGGTGAGATCGCGGACCCGGTCGTCGTCGGCGGCGAACCAGCCCCGGAGATCGGGGTGGAAGGCGTCGCGCAACGCGGAGAGGCGGGACCAGGCGGCGGTGGTGGTGGGGTCGATAGGCGCAGTCACGATGTCCACGCTAGCGACCCGGACGGCCACGCACATCGCGGATGACGAACCCGGGGGAAGACGCTAAAGATCCACGGGGTGGGGAGAAGAAGTCGTCCCCTGTCCGGGGAGCGCGATCTCGCGCGCGGCATCCCACGGTTCGGTCCACCCGAGGCGGTCGAACAGTCCGTCCAGCACCATCGCGGTGAAGCCCCAGACCGTCTGCGGACCCTCGGGCGTCTCGAGCGCGAACGCCGGCCCGCGCCAGACGCGTCCCTCACGGCGGATCACCGTCGACCCCCGGCGGGCTGGATCGAGCAGATCCGCCACGGGAGCGCGGAACACCTCGGCCGACTCGGCCCGGTCCACCGCGCGAACGGGTGTCGGGTGCGACCACCAGCCGAGCACAGGGGTGACCTCGTGCCGCGAGAACGCCAGCGGCACGGCCGGGAGCGTCCCCAGCACATCGACACCGTCGGGATCGAGCCCCGTCTCCTCGCGCGCCTCGCGCAGCGCCGCCGCCACGGCATCCGCGTCTTCCGGATCGATGCGGCCACCCGGGAACGCGACCTGCCCCGGATGGGCGCGGAGGGTGCTCGCCCGCGCGAGCAGCAGGACATCGAGATCGCTCGGCACGTGGGCCGCTTCGCGCCGGCTCGGGATGCCGTCGAGAACGCCGAACAGGATGAGAACCGCCGCAGCGCGCGCCTCCCCGTCGACGGGCAGCGCGTGCAGGGCCGCGAAGTCGTCGACGAGCGGACGACGAACGAGGTTCTCCAGTTGCGCGCGGGGGGAGGGCATGCGTCGAGGTTACCGAGCGGGTCGTTCGATCAGCCGTTGCACGCCCAGCCGTCGCCGTCCCGGTCGAGGTCGTACTCGTCGGGGCCCACCACGCGCGCGACCCCGTCGAAGTAGGACGGGCCATTGCCCGACCCACCTGCGCAGTCGACGTCCGAGTCGATCGGCACGCACGCATCGGCATAGCTCGGGTGGCATCCTTCCGAGGCGGGCGGCTCCGCGACCGGCGGGGGCGCGTCGTACGTTCCGACGGCGGTGACCTCGGAGACCGGTTCACGGGACACCGACTCGCTGACCAGCGTGCGCCCGGTCTCGACCCCGTCGACCGTGGTGACGCGGAACACCGAGACCTTCTCCCCGTCGACGCCCGCGACATCGACGCGCGACTGGCCCCGAGGCAGGTTCCCGTCGTCGACGGACACACGTTCGAACGAAATCGCCGAGAGGACGGACACGTCGACCACGCGCACGACGGGGGTCGGAGACGGAGCCGACGTCCGGGTCGGCTGGGGCTTCGAGGACGGTGTCGGCTTCGCTGTCGAGACGGGAGACCCTGGCGGGGAGGAAACGGTCGGCGACACGCTCGCGCCCTCGACGGGTTGAGCCAGAGGAGCGGGCTCGGCGACGGCCACGGTGGCCGAGGGGGAGGTGACGACCGCCGCCGTGAGACCGCCCGACGCGAGGACGACGACGGCGGCGACCGCCGTCGCCGCCGTGGCCGCTCCGGTCGAGGAGAAGCGCAACCAGGTCCGGGATCTCGTCACGAGGGCGACCACACCGGTCACGAGGACGACGAGCGCGGCCACCACGAGGAGGGGCCACAGGAGGAGAAGGACAGGGAGGACGATCACGCCCGTGACCACCCATACCCATACCGGGACGCGCCGTTTCGCCCGCCGTGTGCTCATCGCTTCTCCCCCGGGCCGATCCGCGCGCCATCGCGCGAGCAGCCCGGGCTCAGTAGAGCAGAACGGGGAGCTCCGGTCCAGTGCGCGGGTCAGGCGGCATGGGGATTTCTTCGCCGTCCTCGCCCTCGGGCTCCCGCTCCGCCTCCGCCTCCGCCGGGAGGATCGCCCACCGCGGGTGGGCCGAGGTGCCGACACGGACACGTCGGGCGACAGGGGTGGCCTCGGGAGACACGGGGGCGGGATGCCGGGCTTGGCCGACATCGCGCGTCTCCCCTTCAGCGATCGGGTCCGCCGCGGCGAGAGTCGACGGGGCGGAGTCCGACGGGGCCACGGCAGACACGCGTGGAGCCGACGGTCCCGTGGGCGGGACGCTCGGCGCCGCGAGCGCCTCGGCGATGATGCGGCGCGGGTCGTACTGCCGTGGGTCGAGCGCTCGCCACTGCGCCGCGTCGGCGGGAACACCGAGCTCGGACGCGGCGCGCAGCTGCGCCGCATCCACTGTCCGCCGGAGGTCCCGCACGAGAACGGCCACCCGCGCGACCACCGCAGGGAAACGGCGCGGGCCGAGGATCACGGCGGCGAGGAGCCCGACGAGGAGAAGCTTCTCGACGCTCAGGCCCAACACGGCGGCTCCTCTCCCGTGGTGGCAGGCGTCCGGCGCGCGACCGCACGGTCGTGCAGAGCCGCGACGGCGAGTGCCGCGGCGAACAGGGCACTCATCGGGACGGCGACGAGGAACATCGACAGCACGTCGGCGGACGGGGTCGCGAGGGCGCTGAAGACGACGATCGCGACGAGGGCGTACCTCCAGCTCCGGGCCAGGCTGCGGGCGGGAAGGACGCCGGCCAGGTTCAGCACCACGAGCACCACCGGGAGGACGAACGCGATCCCCGTCGCGACGACGGTCTTCAGCACGAAGTCGATGTAGGTTCCGGCGTCGAGGATCGTCGAGTCCTCGGCCGAGGCGAACCCCGCCAGGACCGACACCATGTGCGGGAAGATCAGCAACCCCGCCGCGCATCCCGAGAAGAACAGCGGGGCCGCCGCGCTGACCGAGCCGAGGACGTATCGCCGCTCGCGGCGTGTCAGCCCGGGCAGGACGAAAGCGAAGATCTGATGGAGCCAGACAGGGCTGGCGAGGACGAAACCGGCCACGAGCGCGACCCGCAGGCGGAGATCGAACGCCCCGGTGACGCTGTCGAAATTGAGGCTGGCATCGCGCTCGGCCGCGATCTGCGCGATCGGGGTCCGGACGAGGTCCATCACGGGCTCGTACAGGAACCACCCGACGAGCACGCCGACCGCGATGGCGACCGCCGCCCGCACCGCTCGGCGCATCGCCTCGTCGAGATGCGCGGCGACGGGCATGGGCGCCGACCGTGGCGCGTCGGCGGCGGCGTGCGCCACGGCGGGAGGGGCGGCGGCGCTCATGACGTGCTCGGCGGGGTGAGGACGGACGTGGGGGCGGCCGAGGGGGCGGCCGGGGCCGTGGCGGCGGCGTGACCGCGGGTCTCGTGGACCCGGGTGTCGTCGCCGCGCGCGTCGTCCACCGCGGGGGCGTCCGCCTCCGCGCGAGACTCGCCCACCTCCGTCTTGAGGATGCGGACGGACTGCCCGAGGCTCCGGGCGAGCGCGGGGAGCTTGGCGGCGCCGAAGATGAGGACGACGATCGCCAGCACGATGAGGGCGTGCCAGCCGGTCAGGTTCTGCAGCATGGGAGGGTTTCCTTTCGAGGGGTTCAGCGCCCGCCGGGCGCGCCGCCGGGGGCAGCGCCCGCGGTCGGGGTGGTGGTGGTGTCGACGCGGACGCCCAGGGAGACGGTCCAGCCGGAGGTGTTGTCGCCCGAGGTGGTGGCGAGCTCGAGGGCTCCCCCGTCGTCGCCGAAGACGTTGTCGCTGTCGAGCGAGACACGGGAGAGGTTGGATGCCGAGGACGGGTACATGCTCGTGTCGGCGTAGACCGTGTCGCAGGTGGCCTTCGGCAGGGCCACCTGCGACGTCGCGATCGCGTTGGACGCGTCGGTGATGGCATCCACGTCGGGGTAGACCTCGAAGTGGATGTGCGGCCAGCGGCCGTCGTAGCAGGCGGGGAAGATCGACGTGAACGACACGACGCCGTCGTCGCCGACCACCTGAACCCCGCGGAGGTAGGTCTCGTTCTCGATGCCCGAGGAGTACATCGAGTAGTTCCCCTCGGTGTCGCAGTGCCAGACGTACACGGCCGCACCGGCGAAGGGCACATCACCGTCGGCGGTGTCGAAGATCGTGAGGTTCAGGGTCATGGGCACGCCTCCGGCCGTGGCACCGCCGTCGAGGCTCGTGCGCAGGTCTTCGCGGACGATCCCCGACTGCTCGAGGATGTCGGGGCCGTTCGACCCGTCGCCGGGGTATGGTCCCGCGGTCTCGTCGGGGATCTCGCCGGAGGGAAGGGCGGCGGCCGCGCTGTTCGCGGACGCGGTCGCAGACGCCGAGGCGGTCGGGGATGCGGTGGGCGTGGCGGTGGGCGTCGCCGTCGTCGACGCGCTCGCCCCGGTCGCCGCTGGGGTGCACGCGGCGAGCGTGGCGGTGCCCGCGCCCAGCACCACCAGCCCCAGGATGCCGCGGCGCGACACGAGCGTGCGGATGTCGAACGGCGCGCCCTGGTCGACGACGGGCTCGTCGGCCCGGTCGAGCAGCCGGCCCTCGTAGGCGGGGCCGTCGGGGGTCATCTGGGTGTCGGGGATCCTGCTCATGGTCGCCTCCGGGGTCGGGGTGGGGTTGATGCACCGACTGTGCGGGAGGGACCCTGCCCGAGACTTGACCGATTCTGTGACTGAGCTATGCGACGTCGCGGTGCCGTGACACCGTCCACCGAACCCGGACCTCGAACGCGATCCCCGTGTGAGGATGAGAGGACGGGAGGTACGCCATGTCGGACACGCTGCACGCGGTCACGCTCGTCGTGGACATGCCCATCACGAAGATCGACGCCCTCGACGTGATCGCCTTCGCGGCCGACGGCGGTGTCGAGGATGCCGGGACCTCCCGCCCCCGCGTGTGGCTCGCCCCCCACGCGTGGGCCGAGGTCGAGATCCCGAAGTTCGCGGACCCGCCGCCGTTCGCGATCGACGTCTACTCCGACATCTCGCGCGAGGTGGCGTGGGCGCAGGCCCGGCGCCTCCACGACGCGCTCGAGCGACTCGGGTGGGAAGTCGAACCGCCACGGGCGGGTGCCGGGTGAGTCTCCGTCACCTTCCCGCCCGCTGTCCCTCGATGACGATGCCGAGATGAGCTCGAGGTCCTGCGCGAGACGCCCGATGTGCTCCCCGCTCTCGGTTTGCCCACCCCCCAAGGGGCCTTAGCTCGAGACGGGCGTGCGGAAGAGGTTCACGACGTTGCCGTCGGGGTCGCGCACGAGCGCCGATCGGTTGCCCCAGGGCATCGTGGTCGGTTCGAGGACGACGTCCTCGCTGCGCACCGAGAGCCCGGCGAACGCGGCGTCGACATCCGCGACCTCGAACTCGAGGAACACGGACCGGTTCGCCGCGGGGACGAGAGCCCCCTTCAGCATCGCGACGGTGGCGGTGCTCGCGATCGCGAGAGTCGCACCGGGGCCGCGGAACTGCGCGAAGACGGGGGCGGGCCGTTCGGCCTTCTGGCCGGTGACCCGCTCGTAGAAGGCGACGAGAGCGTCGAGGTCGTCGGTGACGATGCGGATGGAGGCGAACGACATGGGATTCCTTCGGTGGAGTCGGAGAGATGAGAGCTCCAGCCTCGCCGGGCACCGCGACACGGTCCTGTCGGTGTTTCGCGAATTCAGTCCTCGACGACGGACCGCAACCGCCCGTAGGGGATCGCGAGGTCCGCGGCGCGGAGGGACCGCTGCGGCGGCTGCTCTCCCGTCACCTCGATGGACAGCATCCGGTCTCCCCGGAACGCGCGCACCCCGTCGCGCAATCGGCACCACGCGATGAGATACCACCGCCCGTCCTTGCCGATGGACCCGAGCGGTTCGACCTCCCGCGTCGACTCGGCGCCGTCCACGTCCCGGTATCGCAGGCGCACGACCCGGTCGGCGCGGAGGGCGGCGGCGAACTCGGCCGGCACGACGGGCTCATCCTCACTCTCCAGCACGTGCACGCGTGACGCGAGGGCGCGGGCACGCGCCGCCTCCCCCGCCGGCATGACCGCCAGCACCTTTCGCGCAGCCGCGCGTGCGGACTGCCGGAACGGGCTGCGCCCGAGGGTGCCGAGCCCGATCAGCACCGCCAGCGCCTCATCGAGGGTGAACCCGGCCGGACCCAGCGTCGCGGACGCATCGATCACGTACCCACCGGTTCGGCCGGGCTCCGCCCAGATCGGCAGACCCGCCTGCTGGAGCGCCACGAGGTCCCGCTCGATGGTCCGCGCCGATACCTCGAACCGCTCGGCGAGACGACGAGCACTGCGCGGTCGTGGTGAGGCGGCCCGCAGTTCCTCCACCAGGCCGTACAGACGATCGGTGCGGTTCACGTCCCCATCATCCGGCACGTCGCCCGTGTCGCGACGCGACGGAGCAGACGCTAGTCGTCCAGACCGACCAGCGCCGCGCTCCGCTCCCACAGCACTTTCGCCATCGCGGGGTCGTCCGCCAGGCGATTGGTCTTCGCGGGCTTGTTGTTGGAGAAGAAGCCGCCCGGCTCCCAGTCGACGCCGGGCTTTCCGAGCGCGAGCCAAGTGAGTCGCGCGCCGCCGACCGAGGTCGAGGTCATCAGGCGCTGTGCGAGCGGGCCGCCGTAGAGGAACCTCCACGGTCCGTCGCTCGACGACCCGAAGTTCGAGGCGATGACGCCCGGGTGGAACGCCACAGCCGACACCCCCTGGTCGCCGAATCTCCGATGGAGCTCCTTCGTGAACAGCACGTTCGCGAGCTTCGCGTTGCCGTAGGCCGCGGTCGAGGAGTACCGCCGCGCGCCCTGCAGGTCGTCCAGATCGAAGCGCGGGAAGAGCTTGGCCGCCGCGCTCGAGGTCTGGATGACCGACGCGTTCGACTCGATGAGACGCTCGCGCAGCAGGTTGGTCAGCAGGAACGGCGCGAGATGGTTCACCTGGAACGTCGTCTCATAGCCGTCCTTCGTCAGGGTGCGCTCGCCGAAGACGCCACCGGCGTTGTTGGCGAGCACGTCGATACGCGGGTACTTCTCCAGGAGGGATGCCGCGAGCTCCCGGACCTGCGCCAGGTCGCTGAAATCGGCGACGAACGAGTCCGCCCCGAGCGAGCGCGCGACGCGGGCGGTCTTGTCGGGGTTGCGGCCCACGACCACGACCTCCTCGCCCGCCTGGGTGAGCTGCTTCGCGGATGCGGCGCCGATGCCGTCACTGGCTCCGGTGATGACGATGGTGCGGGTCATGCGAACCTCCTGATCGATGAGCGCCACGGTAGTGCGGGCACCGATGTGAACGTCGGGGCTTGCCCGTGGCATCCGGTACCGAAAAGAACTCACAGCCCGCTCCCAGCCCCGCGGGACCAAAACCGACGAGCCCCGCGTTCTTACCCATGACGCCCGATCCCGGGCGACAGGACGAAGGGACACGAACCGTGAGCACGGAGTACCGGAAGACGTCGGAGGCACTCAATCGCCTCACCGACCACCAGTTCGCCGTCACGCAGGACGACGCCACCGAGCCGCCGTTCCGCAACGAGTACTGGGACAATCACGAGGACGGCATCTACGTCGACGTCGTCTCGGGGCAGCCGCTGTTCTCCTCGACCGACAAGTTCGAGAGCGGGTCGGGCTGGCCGAGCTTCACCAAGCCCATCGACGACGCCGCCGTCGTGAACAAGACCGACCGTTCGCTGTGGATGACGCGTACCGAAGTGCGCTCGGCCGGAGCCGACAGCCACCTCGGACATCTGTTCGACGACGGCCCCCGCGACCGCGGCGGACTGAGATACTGCATGAACTCAGCCGCCCTCCGGTTCGTGCCCGTCGCCGAACTCGAGGAGCAGGGCTACGGTGCCTACCTCGCTCTGTTCACGGGGGGCCAGTCCTCATGAACCTTCTCTCTTTCCTCACCCGCAAAAGGAGCCACACCATGACCAGCGGACCCACTGACACCGGCGAGATCACCCGCCGCCCCGGCACCGAGACCGCCGTCCTCGCGGGCGGGTGCTTCTGGGGCGTCGAAGACCTCATCCGCCGCCAGCCCGGCGTGCTCGACACGCGCGTCGGCTACACCGGCGGCCAGAACGATCACGCCACCTACCGCCACCACCCCGGTCATGCGGAGGCCGTCGAGATCGTCTTCGACCCCACGCAGACGTCGTACCGCGACATCCTGGCGTTCTTCTTCCAGATCCACGACCCGTCGACCCTGAACCGTCAGGGCAACGACATCGGCACGAGTTACCGCTCCGCGATCTTCCCGCTCTCCCCCGAGCAGGAGAAGGTCGCCCGCGACACGATCGCCGACGTCGACGCGTCGGGCATCTGGCCCGCGAAGGTCGTCACCACGATCGAGCCCGAGGCGCCCTTCTGGGAGGCCGAGCCCGAGCACCAGGACTACCTCGTCCGCATTCCGAACGGGTACACGTGTCACTTCGTGCGTCCCGGTTGGGTGCTGCCGAAGCGCGAGGAAGCCTCCGCGTAAGTCATTTTCACGGGCCCGGATGCCATGGCATCCGGGCCCTTGCTCATGTCAGCAGCTCGTCGAGCAGGCGCTGCACTCTGCCCTTGATGTCGTCGCGGATCGGGCGCACCTCGTCGATCCCCTTGCCCGCCGGGTCGGTGAGCTCCCAGTCCTCGTAGCGCTTGCCGGGGAAGATCGGGCACGCGTCTCCGCAGCCCATCGTGATGACCGCGTCGGATGCCCGCACGTCGTCGGTGAGCAGCAGCTGCGGCACCTCGGCGCTGATGTCGATGCCCTCTTCGGCCATCGCGGCCACCGCCGTCGGGTTCAGCGACGCGCCGGGGGCACTTCCGCCGGACAGCACGGTGACACGGTCGCCGCCGAGCGCGCGGGCATACCCGGCGGCCATCTGCGAGCGACCCGCGTTGTGGACGCAGACGAAGAGGATCGTGACGGAGGTCATCCGTTCATTCTGACGCGCTCCGGTGAACAGCCGGTGCCCCGTGGTCGAGCGTCCACGACACGCCGCAACCGCCGCGCGGGTAACGGCGTGTCGTGGACACTCGCCCGGTGCTGCCGGCGCGCAAGCCCCGCTGAGCGCCGGCCGACGCTGTCTAGGCTCGCCGGATGAGCGAATACGACGTCATCGTGGTGGGAGCGGGTCTCGCGGGACTGCGCGCCGCGACCCGCCTGGCCGAAGCCGGCCGCGACGTCGTCGTGCTCGAGGCCGCTGACGCCGTGGGCGGGCGCGAACGCACCGACATCGTCGACGGATTCCGCCTGGACCTGGGGTTCCACGTGCTCAACCCGGCGTATCCGGCCGTGCGGCGCTGGGTCGACGTCGACGCCCTCGCGCTGCGGCGCTTCCCCGTCGCGGTCGGCGTGCGCCTTGACGACCGAGTGGCGCGGGTGGCGCACCCGCTGCGGCATCCGTCCTCCCTTCCCGCGACCCTCGCGAGCGGGCTCGTCCGCCCCGCCGACCTCGCCGCGCTCGCGCGCTGGGTCGGCCCCACCCTGCTGTCGGCCCGCGCCGCGAAGAAGGGCCGCGACTTCTCGCTCGACGAGGGTTGGGACCGTGCGGGCCTGCGCGGACCCCTCCGCGAAGCCGTGCTCGAGCCGTTCCTCGCCGGGGTGATCGCCGACGACCGGCAAGAGACCTCCGACGCGTTCGTGCGCCTGCTCATCCGCAGCTTCGCGCTCGGGCGTCCGGGCGTCCCCGCGGAGGGGATCGGCGCGCTTCCCACGCAGCTCGCCGACACCGCCCGTCGAGCCGGGGTCGGCATCCGGCTCGCCCATCGGGTCGTCTCGACGCGGCACCGCGCGACCGGCTGGCACGTCGGGATCAAGGGGCAGGATGCCGTCACCGCCCGCTCCGTCGTGATCGCCACCGGTCTCGACCCGGCGCTGGACGTGCCGCTCCCCCGCCCGCGCGGCCTCCAGACGTGGTGGTTCGCCGCCGAGGACGCGCCGAGCGACGACGCCGCGCTGCGCGTCGACGGCCGCCGCCGCGGGCCGATCGTCAATACGGCGATCATGACCAACACCGCGCCCACGTACGCCCCGCGCGGACAGCACCTGGTGCAGGCGACGTGCGTCCTGCCGTCCGACGCCACCGAGGACGAGGTGCGTCGCCAGCTCGGCGAGGTCTGGCAGGTCGACACCCGGCCGTGGCGCCTGCTGCGACGCGACGACATCGCCCCTGCTCTGCCCGTGCAGGACCCGCCCTTGCGCCTGCGCCGCCCCGTGCGGCTCGGCGACGGCCGTTACCTCGCCGGCGACCACCGCGACACGGCGTCGATCCAGGGCGCGCTGGTGTCGGGGCATCGCGCCGCCGAGGCGGTGCTGGCCGACCTCGCGCGGTGAGCGGGCGGGCTCGCGACCGACCAGGGTCCGGTTCGGGGCGAGTTCCGTCGCTGGGGGCGTGAATCATCCGCCCCAAGCTGCGGAATGCGCCCCGAACCCGACGGACCGGAGCGTCCCTGAC
The DNA here is from genome assembly GCA_029239635.1 of Microbacterium sp. Taxonomy (GTDB): domain Bacteria; phylum Actinomycetota; class Actinomycetes; order Actinomycetales; family Microbacteriaceae; genus Microbacterium. The sequence goes on from JARBUN010000021.1 coordinate 15,652, forward strand.
CCGGCGAGTCGGCGCACAGCCCCACGCCGACCGAAGAACGCGCGGGAATCGAACCCGCGCTATCCCCGCGCTGCGAGCGCCGTCAGTGCCTCGCCCGTCACCCGGCGGGTCGTCCACTCCTCCATCGCCTCGGCGCCCAGCGCGCGGTAGAACCCGATCGCCGCTCCGCGGCGAGCGCGGCGAGCAGGGCGACCCCGTATCCGCTCGAGCGGTACTGCTCGTGCACGTACAGGTCCTCGAGCCAGATGCCGTGGCGTCCGGTCCACGTGGAGTAGGTGAGGAACCAGATGGCGATGGCGCGCACCTCGCCGCCGGGTCCGGCCACCACGAACGCGAACGCGCGAGGATCGTCGCCGAACAGCGTCTCCGCGATCATCTCGGCCGTGTTCTCCACGGCATCCGGTTCCTTCTCGTAGTCGGCGAGCGCCTGGATGCACGCGAGGATGCCTTCTTCGTCGCCCGCGCGCGCGGGGCGCAGCACAGCGCCGTCTCGGAGATCGGTCATGACAGGGGCTCCCAGCTCTCGGCCGCCACCCGGCGGAAGTTCTCGCCGAGCACGGCGGCGGTGTCGGCGTCGGTCCATCCTCGCGCGGCGAGCGCCGGCCCGAGGCCGACGAACGTCTCGGGCGGCATCCACTCCATGGGTCCCCACCGGGTGTAGCTGTCGTCGTACAGCTCGGGGGACGCCGCGACCGTGTCGCGGAACGTCTGCCAGTCGAACGAGAAGTCGGTGCTGACCCCCACGTGGGCGACGCCCACGACGCCGACGGCGTACTCGATGTGGCGCACCATCGCCTCGAGCGTCGGAGTGTTCGGGCCGAGGAAGATCCCGACGCCGGTGATGCCGATCACTCCCCCGGTGTCGGCCACCGCACGCGCCTGATCGTCGGTGATGTTGCGGGGGTGCTCCCACACGGCGCGCATGTTCGAATGGCTGAACACCACGGGACGGGTCGATACCGCGCACATGTCGAGAGTGGTGCGGGCGCCGACGTGGGAGCCGTCGGGCACCATCCCGCACCGGTTCATCTCGGCGACGAGGTCACGTCCCCACGGGGTGAGGCCGTCGTCGACCGCGTCGAGGCAGCCGCCGCCCGCGCGGTTGGCGTGGTTGTAGGTGGGGCCGAGCGTGCGCACGCCCTGCGCGACGAGGGGGCCGACGGCATCCAGGTCCCCGCCGAGCGGGGCGCAGTCCTCGAGGTCGAACGCGACGGCGGTGTCACCGCGTGCGGCGACGCGATCGATGTCGGCGACCGTGGCGGCCAGTTCCAGGCCGTCGATCGCTCCCACCTGCGCGCGGAAGGAGCGGAGGAGGGATGCCGTGAGCTCGGGCGCGTGGGGCGCGTATCCGACGTTCAGCGAGACGTATCCGCCGCCGGCGCCGCGATAGCGCTGCAGCTCGGCGACGTCGGCCGTCTCGACGAGTTCGACGCAGGCGTGCTGGTCCCAGAGCATCAGGCGCCCGCGGCGGACCGCGCCGGAGCGAGAGCGGGATCCAACGCCTCGCGTCCGTCGAAGACGAAACAGTCGCCGTCCCAGTGCGCATCGCCGTGAGCAGCGAACCACCCGAGGATCCCGCCGTCGAGCTGGTACGCGTGGAGACCTTCGTCGCGCAGGTACAGGGCCGCCTTCTCGCACCGGATCCCACCCGTGCAGAAGCTGACCACCGTCTTGCCCGCGAGCTCGTCGCGGTGTGCGGTCGCGGCATCCGGGAACTCGGTGAATCGCTCGATGCGCCAGTCCTTCGCTCCGGCGAAAGTGCCGTAGTCGACCTCGAAGGCGTTGCGCGTGTCGACGAGCACGACCTCACGGCCGTCGTCGTCGGCGCCGCGGTCGAGCCAGCGCCGCAGGGTGTCCGGGCTCACCGCGGGCGCCCGGCCGTCCTGCGGACGCACCGCGGGCCGGTCCATGCGGATGATCTCGCGCTTCACCTTCACGAGGAGCTTGCCGAAGGGCACGGCGTCGGACCAGCTGTCCTTCGTCTCGAGCCCGGCGAATCGCGGGTCGGCGCGCAGCTCGTCGAGGAAGCCGCGGACGGCGTCGGCGGGTCCCGCGAGGAAGAGGTTGATGCCTTCTTCGGCGAGCAGGACCGTCCCGCGCAGCCCCGCCTCCCCCGCCCGCTCGCGCAGCGCGCCGCGGAGGGCTGTGGGGTCGTCGATGCGCGTGAACAGATACGCCGAGACGTTGAGGACGGATGCCATGTCTCCAGGGTACGAAAGCGTCAAGCCTCCGAGCGCCTCGGCGGCCATCGCCTACCGTGGAGGCTCACTCGTCGTCTGGAGTTCGTCGTGCCCGCTGGCCCCCTCGTGTCGGTCGTCATCCCCGTGCTCGACGACGGACCTCACCTGTGGCGGTGTCTGCGGGCGTTGGCCGCGCAGACGCTCACCGCCGACGAGATCGTCGTGGTCGACAACGGCTCGACCGACGACAGCGCCGACATCGCCCGGGCCGCCGGCGCGCGCGTCGTGTTCTGCGGGGAGCGCGGCATCCCCGCGGCGGCGGCGACCGGCTACGACGCCGCGCGGGGAGAGCTCATCCTGCGTCTCGATGCCGACAGCCTGCCGGCGCCCACCTGGATCGCGAGCATGGTCGCCGCCCTCTCCGCTCCGGACGTGGATGCCGTGACCGGCGGCGCCGTGTTCCATGACGGCCCGCTCTCCCAGCGCGTGGTGATGGCCCGGGCGTTCCTCGGCACCTACAACGCGTTCGCGTTCCCCGCGCTCGGACACACGCCGCTGTGGGGCTCGAACATGGCGTTCCGCCGCGCGGCGTGGGAGGCCGTGCGACAGGACGTGCACCGGGATCCGGAGCTGCACGACGACCTCGACCTCGCGTACCACCTGGGTCTCCGGCACCGTATCCGCCGCGTCGCCGGGAGGCACATGCGGGTCTCGTCGCGGACCGTCGAGCCGCGGCGTTTCGCCGTGTGCTTCCGCCGTGGAGCCGGCACGGTGTTCGCGCACTGGCCGCGAGATGTTCCGCCGGTGCGGTGGGCGCGGGTGGCTCGCGCGAGACGGCGGGCAGCTCGCGCGGGAGTCGCGCGCTGATGGCCGGCGTCCTGTTCCCCGATGTGCAGGCGCCCGACCTGCACGTGATGAGCTTCAATATCCGACGGCGATTCGACCGGATGACCTGGCCGCCGGCGGACCGCTGGCCGATGCGGAAGCAGCGCCTGAGAACGTTTCTGAGCGCGAACCGTCCCCACCTGCTCGGCGCTCAAGAGGCGATGCCCGATCAGGCACGCTGGGTGCAGGAGTCGCTCGGGTCCCCGTACGGCCGCATCGGGCTCGGGCGGGGGAAGAATCGCGACGGCGAGGGCACTCCCCTTTTCTACGACCGCGACCGGATCGAGGTCGAGGAGTGGGAGCAGGTCATGCTGTCGGATTCCCCCGGTGTTCCGGGGTCGACGGGGTGGGGCAACACCATCCCCCGGGTCGCCGTCATCGCGCAGCTGCGCGATCGCGCGACCGACGCGCGGTTCACGTTCGTCAACACGCACTTCGACGCGTTCTCGCGGCGCGCGCGCCGGCGTTCGGCGACGTGGCTGCACGATCTCGTCGCGCGGCGCGAGAAGCCGCTCCTCTTCACGGCCGACGTCAACGCCCACGTGCGCTCGGGCGAGCTGGCGGACATGTTCGCCGACGGTCTACTCGTGGACACGTGGTCGTACGCGCCGGCCCGGCGAACGGCCGAGTGGGGAACGTTCAACAACTACGCGAGCCCCCGGGTCGGCGCCCGGCGCATCGACGCGCTCCTGGCCACGCCCGACGTCGGTGTGCGAGCCGTCGGCATCGATCCGCGCCCGACGGGGACGCAGTGGCCGAGCGATCATCTGCCCGTGCAGGCGGTCGTGCGCATCCACCCCTCGGTGGCGTCGTGATCCGCGCGATGTACGCGAACCTGAAGCGGCCGCCGCGCAGCGTGACCGACTGGCTGGCCGACGCCGTCCGCGCGGTCGCCATCGTCCTCGTCATCGTGTCGCTGTTCACCCTGCCGTTCACCGACTTCGCCGTGCTGTCGATGTCGCTGCCGGCCGTGATGCTCTCGCGGATGATCGGGCTGCGCTCCGGGCTCGACCTCGTGACCTGTGTGACGGTCTTCGTCGCCGCCGGGAGCAATGTGCTGGAGCTGTACCGCGCGTGGACGGGATGGGACCTGGTCGTGCACCTCGTCTGCACGGGAGTGCTCGCAGCCGTTGCGCTCGTGCTGCTCGACGACGCGCGCGTGATCGCGCCCACCGGACGCCGTCGCACGCCGATCATCGTGGCGACATCAGCCGGCCTCGCGCTGAGCGCCGTATGGGAGATGATCGAGTGGTTCGGCTACCGCTTCATCACGGATGCCATCTTCGTCACCTACGACGACACGATCGGCGACATGATGGCCGGCGGTGCCGGAGCGTTCGCGGCCGGGCTGTTGGCGTCCCGCTTCCGTCTCACGCGGGCGGATCGCGCGCCGCTGTCGCGGTGAGACCGCCGACGGTCGCTCACACGCGTCGCGGTGAGCGCCCGGTCGTGGCTGTTCGACGGTGGGCGCTCAGGCCGCTCCACGCCCGGCCGGGGCGGAGCTCTCCGCAGCCCCGGTGATCCGAGACGGGCCCGCAGCCGGGGGGCGAGAGCACCTGGCCGGCACCCTGCCCCCGCCGGGCCACGGTCAGATCTTCCCCGCCACATCCGTTCCCACGAGGTCGCCGTCGGGGTTCGGCTCGCTGAGCTGCTCGCCGGGGGCCGTCGATCCCTCGACCGGCGGGAGCGCCGCCTCCACGCGGGAGCCGATCTCGGCATCCACGTTCTTCCCGTACTGCACGGCGCGCTCGCGCACGTCGGCGCGGGTCACTCCCCCGGTGTGGCCGGTGATCGTCTCGACCAGACGGTCGCGCTCCTCGGCCGACATGACCTCGCGCACGAGCGTTCCGGCCTGACCCCGGACGTCGTCTTCCGAGTGCAGGCTCGCGGCGGAGCGCACCAGCTCACCGTCGCTCTGCCACCCGCCGTGCCCGGCACGCTGCGTCTCGGCCGCAGGGCCGCCCGCCGAGTTCGGCGCGCAGACCGGCACCTCGGGGGGGTTGTCCTCGTAGCGCATCGCGCCTTCCTTCGAGTACGAGTGCACCTCGGTGTGCGGACGGTTCACCGGCAGCTGCGGGTAGTTCGTACCCACGCGGGAGCGGTGCGCGTCGGCGTAGCTGAAGATGCGGGCCTGCAGCATCTTGTCGGGGCTGCCGTCGATGCCGGGCACGAAGTTCGAGGGCTCGAACGCCGCCTGCTCGATCTCGGCTGTCAATCCCCCGAGGCCCGCTCCCGCTCCTCGACACCATGGGCGCACACCAACGGAAGGAAGCGACATGTCGAAGGATCTGTCGAAGGGCGATCGCGTCAGCTGGGACACCCCGCAGGGCCGCACCCAGGGCGAGATCGTGGAGAAGAAGACGAAGGACTTCCAGCACGACGGCCAGAAGTTCACGGCATCCGACGACGAGCCGGCCTACATCGTGAAGTCCGAGAAATCGGGGTCGACCGCCGCGCACAAGGGCTCGGCGCTGAACAAGCTGAAGGGCTGAAGCCGCGGCGCGGGCCAAACTCCTGAGTGTCGCGAGCGCCGGTGCAGGAAGCCCCCCGGCGTCGCCCGCATCGCTCCGTTGCTCAGGAGTTTTGCCCGCCGCTGCGCTCCTCCCGCCGCTTGCGCATCTGCGCCAGCGCCAAGCTCAGCCGGTGGTTGCCGGCGAGCACATCCTCGTGGCGCTCGAGGAACGCCCAGTACGCATCCGTGAAGACCGAGTCCTTGGCATCCTGAGCCGAGGGCCACCACGACCCCATCTTCTGCAGGTACGCCCCGCCCGACACGTAGGGTTTGGTGGCGACGAAGCCGCCGTCGGCGAACTGGCTCATCCCCATGACGTTGGGCACCATCACCCAGTCGTACGCGTCGACGAACAGGGCGAGGAACCACGCGTTCACCTGCCGCGGTGCGTAGCCCTGCAGCAGGAACCAGTTGCCGAGCACCATGAGGCGCTCGATGTGGTGCGCGTAGCCCCACCGGTGCACTCTCTCCAGGACCGTGCGCACCGGGATCGGCAGATCGCTCGGCATCCGCTGTCCGGAGTACCAGTACTTCTCGATCCTCTTCTCCAGATGCAGCGCGTTGACGTGCTCGAGCTTCGGGTGCGCCCGGTACATCCCGCGCATGTACTCGCGCCAGCCGATCACCTGCCGGATGAACCCCTCGACGGATGCCAAAGGCGCGTCGGTCCGCGCGGCGGCGACCACCTCCTCGACGGTGAGCAGGCCGATGTTGAGCATCGGCGAGATGATCGCGTGGAAGAGGAACGGCTCGTCCGCCTTCATCGCGTCTTCGTAGCTGCCGAAGTCGTGCAGGCGTTCGGCGACGAAGACGTCGAGCCAGTCCCGCGCGTCCTCGGGGGTGACGGGGAGCCAGAAGTCCGTGGCGCTCCCGGGGTGCTCCGGGTAGCGCTCATCGACCTCGGCGATCACGGCGCGCGTGATCTCGTCGGGCTCCGGTTGCGGCAGCGGCGGGATCTGGATGCCCTTCTTCGGCAGAGCCTTGCGATTGTCGGCGTCGAAGTTCCACCGACGTCCGGCGGGCTTCCCGCCGTCCATCAGGATGCCGGTGCGTCGACGCTGCCAGTGGTAGAAGTCCTCCATGAGCGGCGTGGGATGTTCCGCGAACCAGGCGTCGACCTCCTCCTCCGGGGTGAGGAACAGTCCGTCCGACAGCACGTCGGTCTCGACGTCGTGCGCGGCGCAGATGCGCGCGATGCGCTCGTCGACGGGGCGATTGGGGTCGCTCATCCACGTCAGCTCGGTGATGCCGTGTGCCGTCAGCAGCTTCTCGAGCCCGGCCTTGAAGGTGAGGTCGTCGTCGAGGGTGATCCGGCGGACCGTCTTGCCCTCCGCCTCGAGCCGGGCGGCGGTGTGCCGCATCGCCGACACGAGCAGCACGATCTTGTGCCGGTGGTACGGGAGCTTGGCGAAGCGCGGCGCCGACTCGATGAAGAAGAACTCGTCGACATCGTCGTCGTGGAAGGCGGGGTGCTCGGCGAACTGCTGCGTCGCGAGGATGAGCGCGGCCCTCATCCGCCGCATCCCTCTCGCTCGACACGGACCACGGGCACCGCGCTCACGCGCGCCGCCTCTGCTTCGCGGCGTTCGCTCGGCATCCGCGCGAGCAGTAGTGCACCTGGTCCCACTGGTCGCGCCCGCTCCAGCGCTTGCGATCGGTGAACGGGCGTCCGCAGTAAGCGCAGGGCTTGGCGCGCACCTCGGGTCGTGACATGCCGTCATCGTCGCAAAGCGCAGACCGAGGCTGCGGGGGCTTGCGCTGACACAGTCATCGAGTGTGCGCAAGGCCCGCGCGCGCCCGCGGAGGTTCGTGATCGGGTGCCCCCATGGACACGACACCGGACCGCACCAACGACACCGCCGACGAGCCCGACGAGCTCGAGACCGCCGACGCACCGCAGATCCCCGACACCACCGACGACGACGACGCGCCCGTCGACAACCCGTCGGGCGGTTGATGCGCGCGAAGGGCCCCGCGCGCGGGGCCCTTCGTCGGGTCAGTCCGTCAGATCGAACTTCTCGTTCCCGCCGCCCTTCGGGCGTTCGCCGGTCACCTTCGACGTCACCAAGGCGATCGCCGTCGCGAGGCGCCCTCCGGCGCTGCCCCAGTACTCTCCGGTCAGCGCCGAGACCTTCAGCAAGGTGACCCCCGGTGACTCGGGGCCGTCCGGGAACCACGCCTCGACGCTCGTCGACCACAGTTCCTTGAGCTTTGCAAGATCATCGACGACCTCGGCCTCGCCGGCGAGCGAGAGCCACGTGCTGTCGGAGCTGAACGACAGGCCGACCTTCGGGTCCCGCCGCACGTGCTCGACCGCCGAGGCATGCGTGCCGACGATGAACCACAGGTCGCCGTCGGACTCGTTCTCCTGGACCGTCAGCGGGTGGGCGTGCAGCGCGCCGTCCTCGGCTCGCGTGGTGACCATCGCGAAGCGGAACTTCTTCAGCAGCTCGTTGAGCGTGTCCAGCTCGGTGTCGGTGGATGACATGGCACTCCCTCTGTTTCGTGGACCCTCAGCCCACCGGCTCGGGCGGACGAGCGCTACGCGTTGACGTCGAGGCCGTCGTCTGCTCTCGGCGGGGCGAGGCGGTCGAGCTCCTCCACCGCCTCGCGGGCACGCTGGACGCGTGCGGCGACCTGGTCTTCCCACCATCGGGGTCCGCGCTCGCCGAGCCCGGCCTTGGCGAGTCCGACGCGCCGGCGGGCGTCAGCCGTCCCGGCGGCGTCCCCCGACCGCTTCGTCGTCCGCACGGCGGAGCGGGCCCGGCCGAGGTGGGATCTCAGGCGGGCCGCCAGTCCCTCCGGCAGCGCCGGGTCGGTGCGACGCCATCGGCGACCGTCGATCACCAGCCACCGGTCGTCGTCGGTGGAGTCCTCGTTCCCGGATGCCATGACCCCAGTCCACCCGAGAACGGCGGGCGCCAGAATCTCTCCGGCATCCGGCGCCCATTCGTGCTACCGTGGAGTCATCAATTCTGGGATTTGCTTCATGGACGCCCGCCTCATCGATGAGATGTCGGGCGCACGGCACCGAGCCGTTCACCATCGAAATCCCCCTCTATCTCGTCGCACGGCGCGCTCGATGACCTCTGTCACCGCGTGCCTCCCGCGGAAAGTCTCTGTGTCCTCGCTTCACCCTTCGCCACTGTCGTGGCGCCAGGCCGATCTCGACGTGTTCGTCGCGACGGCTGGATCCGACTATGCCGGTTTCGTCGGCGCGGCTACCTCGGGCTACGAGGCCCAAGGTCCGCTCGGTGAGAACCTCGGCATCCACACGTCCGTCGGGGCGGCTCAGGCCGCCGTCGACGGGCACCGCGTACGCGGCACCACCTCGGTGCTGCGGCGTCCCCGTCCGCTCCGCGTTCGTCGGAGCGGCGCCCACGGTCGCTTATGCGGCCCAACATGAATAAAGGAAGAACACGATGGCCACTGGCACCGTGAAATGGTTCAACTCCGAAAAGGGCTACGGCTTCATCGCTCCCGATGACGGCTCCGCCGACCTGTTCGCGCACTTCAGCGCGATCCAGGGCAACGGCTTCAAGGAGCTGACGGAAGCGCAGAAGGTCGAATTCGACGCCGAGCAGGGCCCCAAGGGCATGCAGGCGGCGAACATCCGCCCCCTCTAAGCTCGCTTCACCCGGAAGCCGGGCCTGTCGCACCCGCGACGGCCCGGCTTTCGTCGTTCCCACGATGAACGGAGCGCGTCCGGGAGGTGTGCATACCCCGTGAGGTTCCTCCACATGTGGACGTATACCGGTGGCTCCATACGTCGACCCGTATGGTGGGGCAGACCCGGGGGAAGCCTCTCGGGATCCTGACTCCGGTCACCGAATATCGAGGAGCAGTTCATCGCCTCCACCATCGTCGAGTCCCGCCTCGGCCCCGTTCGTCAGACGTACTCCGGCACCACCGAGTTCCCCCCGATCGCGAAGGCCTACACCGAGCTGTCCCAGGTCGTTCGCGAAAGCGGCCTCCTGGTCCGCACCCGCGTCTTCTACGCGCTGGTCGGCTCCGCCCTCGTCCTTGCCTTCGCCGGCTGCATCGCCGGTTTCGTGCTCCTGGGCGACAGCTGGTTCCAGCTGCTGATCGCCGCAGCGCTCGGCATCCTGTTCACCCAGGTGGCCTTCCTCGCCCACGAGGCGAACCACCGGCAGATCCTCGCCTCGGGCCCCGCGAACGATCGCCTGGCCCTGTGGATCGGCAATGGCATCGTCGGCATGAGCCAGTCGTGGTGGGCGTCGAAGCACACCCGTCACCACGCCAACCCCAACCGTGTCGGCAAAGACCCCGACATCGAGATCGACACGATCTCGTTCCTCGACGAGGACGCCGCCAAGGCTCGTGGCATCCAGCGCTGGATCACGCAGCGTCAGGGCTGGCTGTTCTTCCCCCTGCTGACGCTCGAGGGCCTCAACCTGCACGTGCTGGCCATCCGCCACCTGCTCTCGCGCGGCGAGGTCAAGGGACGCTGGATCGAGCTCGGGCTCATCGCGCTGCGCTTCGCGGTGTTCGTGGCCCCGGTCTTCGTCTTCCTCCCGATCGGCCTGGCGTTCGCCTTCCTCGGCGTTCAGCTCGCGGTGTTCGGCGTGTACATGGGAGCGTCCTTCGCCCCCAACCACAAGGGCATGGCGGTCATCGCCCCGGGCGCGAAGCTCGACTTCTTCAGCAAGCAGGTGCGCACCTCGCGCAACATCTCCGGCGGCTGGTGGGCCACCTGGCTGATGGGCGGGCTGAACTACCAGATCGAGCACCACCTGTTCCCGAACATGCCGCGGCCGCACCTGAGCCGCGCGCGCGAGATCGTCATCGAGCACTGCCAGACGCTCGGCGTGCCCTACGTCGAGACGACCCTGCTGCAGTCGTACGGCATCGTGATCCAGTACCTGAACCGCGTGGGCCTCGCCGCCCGCGATCCGTTCGAGTGCCCGCTCACGTCGGCGGCTCGCCGGGTCTGAGACCTCACCGCCATCACGAAGGGCGTCGCGCCGGGAGATCGGTCGCGGCGCCCTTCGCGTAACCTTCAGCCTCGGGCGTCGAGCTTCGGCTCCGGGCACTCGTCGCCGGGTTCGGTCGCCCGCTCGAAGTGCCAGCGCTCGTTCGCATAGGTCTGGCAGAGTCCCCACGCGCGTCCGTGCTCGATGATCCACAGCTGCGCATCGAGCGTGCCGATGTCGACCGCCTGCCCGGTCACGTGGCTCGAGGCATCGGGCGTCGCGACGTACTGACGCGCCACCTCTTCGCTGCCGTACGTGTGCACGGCGTCGGCGAGCAGCTGCCGCTGAAGGTCGACGCTGCGCCACCCACTGGTGATGTCGAAGCGGATGCCGTCGGCCTCGGCCGCGGCCTGCGCGGCCCGCAGCGCGTCGAGGAAGGCGGGGTCCAACCGCGCGAGGGCGGGGTGCGAGTCGTCGTCGACGCTCAACGCCGTGTCGGAGACGATCAGTCCGTCCTCCTCGGTCGGGAGGAAGATCCCCGCCGGGCGCACCGAGGTGGCGAACGACGAGAACGTCAGGGTCACCGCGAGAGTGACGACGGCGGCGAGGACGAGCACGATGCCGCCCGCCGTCGCGAGGAGGAGGACGAGACGGCGGTGCCCCGAGAGGGGGTGGGAGAGAACGGCCATGAACGGCAGTCCACCGCCCCGGCCGTTGCCCCGCCGTATGGGGCGCGGGATACACGGACGATACGGCCCTCAGTCGCGCGCGACCCCGTGCAGCTCGAGATCGCGGAGCAGCCCGTCCGTCAGGGTCAGCGTCATCATCGTGCAGCGGGGCTGTCGCCGACGGTCCGTCGGCGAACCCGGGTTCAGCAGGCGCAGCCCCGCGGGCGTCGTGGTGTCCCACGGGATGTGACTGTGCCCGAACACGAGCAGGTCCGTGTCGCCGAAAGCGGCATCCATCCTCGTCTCGCGCCCCGTCGCGGCGCCCGTCTCGTGGATCACGGCGACACGGACGCCCTCGATCTCGGCGCGGGCGATCTCGGGAAGGCGCGCGCGGAGGTCGGCTCCGTCGTTGTTGCCCCACACGCCGAGCACGGGTCCGAGGGCGAGAAGCTCGTCCAGCGTCTCCTCGGTGACCCAGTCCCCCGCGTGGACGATCAGGTCGACCTCGGATGCCGCACGCCGCACGGCATCCGGGAGCGTCCGGGCCCGCTTCGGCACGTGCGTATCGGCCACGAGGAGCAGTCGGGTCGCCATACGTCCACGCTACATACGCTCGCGATACGCGGCCCCGCCTACGATGACGGGATGCGCGTGCTGATCGTCGAGGACGAGCCCTACCTCGCCGAGGCGATCCGCGACGGACTCCGGCTGGAGGCGATCGCGGCGGACATCGCCGGCGACGGGGACTCCGCACTCGAGCAGCTGGGCTACACGGCCTACGACGTCGTGGTCCTCGATCGCGACATCCCCGGACCGAACGGGGACGAGATCGCCCGGCACCTCGCCGCCCAGACGGCCGCCCCGCGCGTGCTCATGCTGACCGCCGCCGACCGACTCGACGACAAGGCGTCCGGGTTCGAGAGCGGTGCCGACGACTACCTGACCAAGCCGTTCGTCCTCAAGGAGCTCGTGCTGCGGTTGCGGGCGCTCGCGCGCCGCCCCGCGACCGGGGCTCCCCCGATCCTCGAGCGCGACGGCATCCGTCTCGATCCGTTCCGGCGCGAGGTGTACCGGGACGGACGCTACGTCTCGCTCACCCGCAAGCAGTTCGCGGTCCTGGAGGTTCTCATGACCGCGGGCGGCGGCGTGGTGAGCGCGGAAGTCCTGCTCGAGCGCGCGTGGGACGAGAACGCCGACCCGTTCACCAACGCCGTGCGCATCACGATCTCGACGCTGCGCAAGCGTCTCGGCGAGCCGTGGCTCATCCAGACCGTCGCCGGCGTCGGGTACCGCATCGGCCCCGCGGATGCGTGAACGTCCGGCCGGGCTGTCGGTCCGCGTCAAGCTGACGCTCAGCTACGCGGTCTTCGTCGTGATCGTGGGCATCGCGCTGTTCGCGGTGGGATTCCTCGTGCTCCGTTTCCTCCCCGAGGGGAACCTCTACGCCGACAACGGCCTGTTCACGCCGGCACGCAGCAACCTCGCCGAGGTCTTCGTCAAGTACGCGTGGTTCACCGTGGCCGCTCTCGCGATCATCGGGCTCGGCGGCGGCTGGATCGTGGCGGGGATCATGCTCCGTCCGCTGACCCGCATCACCGACGCGGCACGCGCCGTGCGGGACGGGAGCCTCGACCGGCGGGTGGATCTTCCCGGCCGCCGCGACGAGCTGACCGACCTCGCCGACACGTTCGACGCGATGCTCGCCCGGATCGCCGAGACGGTGCAGGAGCAACGACGTTTCGCCGCGAACGCGTCGCATGAGCTCCGCACCCCGCACGCGACCATGCGGACGATGCTCGAGGTCGCCCGCGCCGACCCCGACAGCGTCGACGTCGAGCGGTTGCTCGGCCGCCTCGACGAAACGAACGAACGCGCGATCCGCCTGACCCAAGCGATCCTCGCGCTGTCGCGCGCCTCGCACGGCGGGGTCATCGCCCGCACGGAGGTGAGGATCGACACCCTCGCGGAGGAGATCTGCGGCGAGCTCGCGCCCCTGGCCGCCGGCACGCCCGCCCGCCTGACGACGCGCATCGCGTCTCCCGCCGTGGCCATCGCGGATGAGACGCTCGCGCGCCAGATGCTCACGAACCTCGTGCACAACGCCATCGTGCACAGCGCCGCGGAGGGCACGACCCTCCGCGAGGTTCAGGTCGCGGTGCGGACGGACGCGCGCACCGTGATCATCGACGTGGCCAACACCGGGGCCGAGCTCTCGCGCGCGACGGTGGCGACGCTGCCCGAGCCGTTCGTGCGCGCAGCCGGTCGCGCCCGGACCGCGGCCGCGGGCACGGGACTCGGTCTCGCCATCGCGGTCGCGATCGTGCGCGCGCACGAGGGGTCGCTCGAGCTGTGGCCCCGAGAGGGCGGCGGACTCCACGCCCGGGTGCGCCTTCCGCGGCCGACGGGGGACTCCGCGCGGGGCTGACCCGCGACCCCGCGTCACCGCCGCGAGACCGCCTCCCCCGCGCGCACGGCCGCCCGCGTCGTGAGCCGCAGCAGGATCACGATCACCGTGCCCACCGCGGCTCCGATGGTGTTGTGGAGCACGTCGTCCACGTCGGGCACGCGGCCCGGGATGAGCGACTGGGCGGTCTCGACCGCGAGGGAGACCGCTGCCCCGAAGGGCACCGTCACGAGCGCGAAGCGCAACGGGAGCAGCGCCGCGACGGCGATGCCGAGGGGCACGAACAGCGCGATGTTCATCACGACGTCGCTGTTGTGGGCGAGGGTCGCGCCGCCCCACCGCTCGGCGACGAGGAAGAAGACGTCGACCGCGCGTTCCTGATAGGGCCGGATCAGCGCACGCGGAGCGAGGGTGAGCACCCCCACCACGGCGAGAGCGGCGGCGGCGACGAGGATGCGGGCGGGGGTGAGGACCGGGGCGTTCGGCATGGATTCTCCTGGGTGTTCGGGCTTCCAGCCCACACGCCGCGGTGTTGCCGGTGCGTCTGCGCCGGGCGATACGCGGACGATATGCCGCGCCCGGACGAGGACAATGGATGCCGTGACCTCCTCCCGCATCCACCCCGCTCTCGTCCTGCTCGTCGACATCGTCCTGGTCGTCGTCTTCGCCGCGATCGGACGTGCGACGCACGACGGCGACGTGCTCGGCCCCTTCGGTGCGGGTCTGGCGACGACGGCGTGGCCGTTCCTCGTCGCGCTGGGACTCGGCTGGCTCGTCGCCCGCGCATGGCGCGCGCCGCTCGCCCCCGTCCGCACCGGACTGATCGTGTGGCTCGTCACGGTCGTCGTCGGCATGGTGCTGCGCGCGATCAGCGGCCAGGGTGTCGCCGTGGCCTTCGTGATCGTCGCGACGATCACGCTGGGAGCGTTCCTGGTGGGTTGGCGCGCGGTCGCCCGGCTGGCCTCGCGGCACCGCCGGGCGGTCTGACGCCAGAAGGATGACCGGCGCGGGAGTCAGTCCGCGAGCGAGACGTCCACCTGGATCTCCGCCGCGAGGCGCTCCAGCTCGGTCACCAGGTCATCCGTCTCGACCCCGTCGGTGAGCGTCACCGTGATCGACGCCTCGAACAGACGCTCGCCCGCCATCGCGGCATCCGTCGTCTGCGTCGACATGCGCTCGATGCTCACGCCGCGCGCGTTCAGCGCCGCCGAGACCTCGCGAACGATGCCCGGTCGGTCGTTGCCGATCACATCGAGGGTCACGCTGTGCGGGGCGGATGCCGTGCCCTCGGGCGAGCCGGTGTGCACGGTCACCGCGAGGGTTCCGGCCATGCCGTCGAGCGCGGCGCGCAGGGCGTCGGCCTGATCGGGGGCGACCGACACCTCGACGATGCCGGCGAACGCCCCGGCGAGCTCGGCGAGCTCGCTGTTCTCCCAGTTGCCGCCGTGGGCGTCGATGATGTCGGCGACGGACGACACAAGTCCCGCGCGGTCGTCGCCGACGATGGTCAGAACGAGAGTGGTCATGGCCTCAGCGTAGCGATCGCCCCTGCTAGCGTGGGAGGGACGTCGAGGGGAGGGCGCACATGATCGCATCGTTGATCGCTCTGCTGAACCTGCTCCTCGCGACCGCCGAACTGGCGCTGACGCCGGGCACCGGCGCCCCGCTGCTCGCGGTGGTCCTCGCCGCGGCGGTGGTCGTCACCGTCGCGATCGTCCTGGTCGTGCTGCCGGCGCTCCTCGCCGGAGCGTCGCCGCGGGCGCCGCAGCCGATCGACCCCTCCGCACCTCTCACGCAGAGCGACCCCGACGCCGCGGGACACCCCCGCCCTCGAGCGCCGGGATTCGTGGTCCGCGCCGCCTGAGCCCTCCCCCGCACCGTCCTCGGACGGTGGTCCGTGGCATCCGTCCCGGGAGGCCGGTGGCGCGCGCTGATCCCTCGATCGCCGCCACGAACGGAACCCCATGGACCTCTTCGCTCTGCCCCCGCTCGCCTTCCTCCTCGACCTCACCACCCAAGCTCTGCTTGCTCTCACCGGCACGCTCGCGCCCTTCACCGGCGGACTCGCCGCCGCCCTCGCCGTCGTCGCCGTCACGCTCGTCGTCCGACTCGTCCTCATTCCGGTGGGCATCTCCCAGGCCCGGGCCGAGCAGACGCGCGCACGTCTCGCGCCGCGCCTCCGCGTCCTGCAGGAACGGTGGCGCAAGAACCCCGAACGCCTGCAGCGAGAGACGATGCAGCTCTACCGCGACGAGAACACCTCCCCCGCCGCGGGCTGCCTCCCCCTCCTCGCCCAGGCGCCGATCGTCGGACTCCTCTACGCCGTCTTCCTGCACCCCACGGTGGGCGGGCACGCCAACACGCTCCTCACCCACGATCTGCTCGGCGTGCCTCTGGGCCGCAGCCTCGTCGGCGCCCTGACGTCGGGGACGATGGATGCCACGACCCTCGCCGTGTTCGCCGGTCTCGTGGTCGTGATCGCCGGCGTGGCCGAGCTGACCCGACGACTCCTCCGCCCCGCCACCGACCCGTCCGCCCCCACGTGGATGACGGGCATGGTCGGGGTGCTGCAGTTCACCACGGCGGGCGTGGCGCTGTTCGTCCCGCTCGCGGCGGCGCTGTATCTGACGGTCACGACCGTGTGGACGCTCGGACAGCGCCTCATCCTGCGGCGGCGGTACCCGCTGCCGGCGTGAGGATCACAGGGCTCGGCGGTCCCACCGGGGGCTGCGCGCGGCGTTCACCACGGCCATCGCCAGGACGAGGAGCGCCGCGCCCGCGGGGAACAGCATCGCCGTCGCCACCGAGACCTGCTCGGCGACCGCGCCGGTCACCGCCGAGGACAGCGCCTGCGCGAGCGTGAGCGCCGAAGCGAGCACCGTCATCGTCGACGCGGTGCGGCCGCGCGGCGCACGGTGGCCGGCGAGGCTGAACAGGGTGACGAGCGAGGGGCCGACACCGATGCCCATGAGGCACAGCACGAGGGTGACGGTGGGCACGGACCCGCCGACCGTGTACGCCCCCGCCGAGGCGGTGAGGATGCTGGCGAACGCCACGAGCCGCCAGCGCAGCGAGAAGCGGGCGGGGAGCGCGGCGACGGCCAGGGCGAGCACGGCCGAGCCCACGCCCATCACGCCGTAGAGCAGAGCACCGGCTTCGGGGGCGCCCTGCGCCTCCATGAACGCGGTCAGCGAGGTGAGCGTCGAGCCGAAGAAGAGTCCCACCCCGAACACCGAGGCCACGAGCACGAGCAGTCGCGGATGCAGGAGTTCCCGCACCGGCGCCATCGCCGCGCGCTCGGAACGCTCGGGGACCGCCCGGCCCGTCGGGTGCAGGGCGAACGCCGTCACGAACACGAAGCTCAGCACCGCCGCGCCCGCGATGGGCGCCCAGGGCGCGATCACGGCGGCCAGCAGACCGACCACGAACGGGCCGATCACGAACGCCGTCTCGTCCGCGGCCGACTCGTACGCCATCGCTCGCGAGAACGTGCGCTCGCGCCGCTGCGGGTCCACGCGCTCGCCGATGAGCGCCATCACCCGGCTGCGCGACATCGCCGCGGTCTGCGGCCCGGTGAGCCCGATCGCCGCCGCCGACGCGAGCAGCAGCGCTTCCGAGGTCGACGCGGCGACGACGAGCGGGAAGATCGAGAGCAGGATGCCGTTCGCCAGGCCGACCGGAACGAGCACGCGCCGCTGCCCGAAGCGATCGGCGAGATCGCCGAGAAGGGGACCCGCGACGACGACGCCGAGCCCGACGGCGGCGGAGGTGAGGCCGCCGAGAGCCACCGAGCCGCGCAGGGCGACGACCAGGGCGAGGACTCCCACCGTCATCATGGCGAACGGAAGACGGGCGACGAACGCCACCGGGAAGTACCACAGACCGGTGTGATGGATCAGCGATCGGTGGGTGGTGACAGGCAGGGTCATAGAGCGGTCTCCGGGGGCAGGGGAACGTGCCGCCTTGCCGAGCCGGTAGGTAGTTGCACTGCGTGCGGCGGGCGAACCCGCCGACCCATTCTACCGAAGGGTCACGAAACGAGCGCGGCGATCGCCGCGATCAGGGACGCCAGGGCCAGCGCCAGTGCCAGGCCGATGAGGACCGTGTGCACGATGAGGAACGGCGTCGCCTTGCCCGCGGCGTTCTTCGCGCGCGGATCCTTCGCGACCCGGACGTAGAACCGGGGCCAGACGACCGCGTTGAAAACGGCGTTGGCGAACAGCAGGGCGATCAGGACCGGTTCCATGCTCCCAGCCTAGGTTCTGGACGCGCGCGTCAGACCGCGCACGCGATGCAGCGGCGTGCGAACGGACGCGCCTCCAACCGCGCATCGCCGATCGGTCGGCCGCAGTTCTCGCAGACCCCGAAGGTCCCGGATGCCACGCGCTCCCGCGCCGCGTGGATCTCGGCGCGCTCGGCCTCGGCGCCCCGCCGCAGGGCGTCGACCTGGGCCCACTCCCCGGAGAGGGTGGAGCCCTCCGGGTCGTGCTCGTCGTCGGCCGTGGCATCGGCCCGATCGTGACGCAGGCTCGCCTCGTCTTCTCGCAACCGGGCGAGGCGATGATCGACCTCGCGCTGGCGGTCATCGAGCATGCGCTCGGCGTGTGCGGCATCCATTCTTCGACGCTAGCCCCCGCCACCGACATCGGCTCTGCGGCAGGATCGGGGCATGAGCGAGCTTCGACGTCACTGGACTCCGACCGCGGTGCTGTTCCTCGTCCTGGCGGTCGCTGGTCTCGTGGGCACCTGGGCCTTCAACGCCCTCGCGATCGTGCAGACGCGGGACTTCCTCGGCGATCTCGTCACGAGCGGGCCGGCGGTGTCGTCGATCACGGTCGATCTCCTCGTCGTGGCGATCGCCGGGAGCGCGTTCATCCTCGTCGAGGGGCGCCGTATCGGGATGCGGTTCGCGTGGGTGTACGTCGTGCTCTCGGCTCTCACCGCGTTCGCGTTCACGTTCCCGCTGTTCCTCGCGATGCGTCAACGCCACCTGACCGCGCGGCGCGAGGTGCCCGAGGGGGCGTGAGGTGCTGAGGGCACCCCACGCCGTCCGCTCAGCGCGCGGCGAGGCCTTCGCGCAGCCCCTGCACCAGCGGCGTCGTCGGGCGACCGATGAGCCGCGACAGTGTGCCGTCGGTCTGCCCCAGCGCGCCCCGGGCGATCGCGTCGTCGATGCCCGCGACGAACGCGGCGGTGCCGGCATCCAGTCCCGCGGCTTCCAGACCGGCGGCGAGCTGCTCGACCGTGACGGCGGTGTAGGCGACCGGGCGTCCGACGACCTCCGAGGCCGCTGCCGCGAGCTCGTCGTAGTTCCATGCGAGGTCTCCCCCGAGCTCCAGCGTCCGTCCGCGCAGCTCGTCGCCGATCAGCGCGACCGCAGCCGCCTCCGCGTAGTCGCGACGGCTCGCACTGGCGACCCGCGCGTCACCGACGGCGGCGACGATCTCGCCCGTCTCCGCAGCGCGCGCGACGGTGTCGAGGTAGTTCTCGGTGTACCAGTTGTTGCGCAGGATCGTGGCCTCGACGCCGGAGGCGGCGATAAGGCCCTCGGTGGCCTTGTGGTCGGCACCGAGCGCGTAGTCGATCTCGTCGTTGCGCGGCGCGCTGGTGTAGACGAGGCGCTCGACGCCCGCCGCGCGCACCGCGTCGATGACATTGCCGTGGCCGGTGACGCGATCGGGGTCGGTTCCCGAGATCAGCAGAACGCGGGTCACTCCCTCGAGGGCGGGCGCGAGGGTCTCGGGGCGCGCGTAGTCGAACTCGACGACGCGGATGCCGCGGTCCCCGAGGTCGCTCGCCTTGGCGGGCGTGCGGACGCCGGCGACGATGTCGGATGCCGGGACGCCGCGCTCCAGCAGGGAGTCGACGACGAGGCGGCCGAGGTGTCCGGAGGCGGCGGTGACGAGGAGGGTCATGGGAGTGTCCTTTCGATCGGTACGCCGACCTCAACGCCTCCGCGCGGAGCGCATTCCGGAATGCCGGTACCCACTTTCTGGTTAGGTACTCACATGAGCGTCAGTCTTGCGGAAATCCGAGCAGAGCATCCGGAAGTATTCGCCGACGGGTGCCCCACGCGCACCGTACTCGACCACGTCATGGGCAAGTGGGGCATCCTCGTGCTGATGGCCCTCTCGGACGGGACCCAGCGCTGGGGCGTGCTGCGCCGCAACGTGTCGGGGATCAGCGAGAAGATGCTCGCGAGCACGCTGAAGACCCTCGAAGCCGACGGACTCGTCGTGCGCACCGCCTACCCCGAGGTGCCCCCGCGGGTGGAGTACGGACTGACCGACCGCGGCCGTGGCCTGATGGAGCACGTCCTGCCGCTGATGGGCTGGGTCGCCGAGAACGCCGCCGCGATCGTCGCCCGACCGGAGTGACCGTGCTCTCGATCCCCTCCCGATTCATGCGCGAAAGCCTGTCGTTCCGGACGAAGCGCCGCGCGCCGTTCCTCCAGGTGGCGAAGTCCGCGATCGCCACCGTCGCCGCGTGGCTCGTCGCCGGGTGGCTGGTGCAGGGGCCGCCGCCGATCTTCGCCGCGATCGCCGCGCTCCTCGTCGTTCAGCCCAGCATCAACCAATCGCTCACCCGCGCGGTCGAACGCAGCGTCGGTGTTGTGGTCGGCGTCGTGATCGCCTCGCTTCTGGGTATCGCCCTCGGCAGTCCGACCTGGGTGATCCTCCTGTCCGCCGGCGTCGCTCTGGTGATCGCGTGGGCGTTGCGCATGTCGCCCGGGGCGACGAATCAGGTCGCGATCAGCGCGATCCTCGTCCTCGCGCTGGGCACCGCCACACCCAACTACGCCGTCGACCGCGTGCTCGAGACGCTGATCGGGGCGCTCGTCGGGATCGTCGTCAACGTCGCCCTCGTCCCGCCGGTCCTCGTCCCGCCCGCGCGCGCGAAGCTCGAGGTGCTGGGGCGCGAGCTCGCCGCGGCTCTCGAGCGCCTCGCCCAGGCCCTCGAAGCACCGCAGACCCCGGCATCCCTCGAAGAACTCCTCCTCGAAGCGCGGCTGCTGCGTCCCGTTCGGGATGCCGCGGCCACCGCCATCGCGGACGGTGCCGACTCCCTGTCGCTCAACCCCCGCAGCGGCCGCCACCGGACCGACCTGCTCGCGATGCAGGATCTCCTCGACCGCTTCACCCCCGTCGTGACGCAGGCGATCGGCATGACCCGGGCCGTCTACGACGGCTACGACGTGACGATCGCCGAGGAGCCCTCGGTGCGCGCGATCGCCGAGCAGCTGCACCGCGCGGCACACGACGTCCGCCGCGCTTTCGCCGTCGACACGGGCGCCGACCTCCCCATCGCGGCCGAGGAACCCGCGCTCACCCGTCCCCTGCAGATCCGCACGCCGTCGGCCGCGCACTGGGTGCTGGTGGGATCGCTCCTCATGGACCTGCGCCGGGTGCACGAAACGCTGCGCGACGACGAGTGATGACGGGGCGAGAGTCCGGGGTGAGGGCGGACGGGCGCGCGCACACGACTTCGCTCGGTCCGACCCGACCCGCCCGCGACCCTGGTTGACTGGGGCGATGGGTACCGCGATGTTCCCTCTGGGAGCCGTCCTCTTCCCGCACACGCCCTTGGCGCTGCGGATCTTCGAAGAGCGCTACCTCGTGATGCTCGGCCGGCTCCTGGACGAGACGGATCCGGCGTTCGGGGTGGTCCTCATCGAGCGGGGGACCGAAACCGGGGGCGGAGACCAGCGATTCGCGATCGGAACGATGGCGCGCCTGAGCCACGTGCTCCCCGAAGCGGATCAGCTCCAGATCGTCGCCCGCGGTACGGAGCGCTTCGAGATCGTCACGTGGCTCGACGACGATCCCTACCCGCGGGCCGATGTCCGCCCTCTTCCCGATCTCGAGTGGAACGATGCCCTCGCTCCCGTCCTCGAGGAGGCGGAGCGCACCGTCCGACGCGTCCTCGGCCGGGCGGTTCAGTTCGGCGGCAGCCGATGGGACCCCGAGGTCGAGTTGTCGGAGGACCCGCTCGAGCGCGCGTGGCAACTCGCCGCGATCGCTCCCTTGGGGGAACTCGATCAGATCGAGCTGCTGCGTTCCGCGACCGCGGGTGGCCTCCTGCGCGCGACGATCGATCTCACCCTCGCCGCGGAGCCGCTGCTGAGCGAGCCCATCCCCGACGGGGTCATCGTGATCGACGACGACGACACCGCCGAGGAGTGAGCCGCGACCCAAAGACTCTCGTCACTCGGACGGGGCTGTCTTCTCCTCGACGATCGCCTCCGCGATGAGCGTGTCTCCCGCGCCGAAACGGATGAACCGTCCGATCGTCGCCGACTGGAGGAGCACCGCCGCGGCGACCGCAGCGACATCCGCGCGTCCCACGTCGGCCGACCCCTGCGGGGCGGTGGTGATCCGTCCGGTGGGCGGGTCGAGGGTGAGGGTCCCTGGTCCGAGGATGGTCCAGTCCAGGTCGCTCGCGCGGAGATGATCGTCGGCGGCGAGCTTGGCGTCGGCGTACGCGAAGAACGCGTCGTCCGGCGAGATGCCGTGGTCGGGCACCGAACCGATCCACGACACCATGACGAAGCGTCTTACGCCCGCGGCACCGGCCGCGTCGACCGCGCGCTGCGCGGCATCCCGGTCCACCGCGTAGGTGCGGTCGGCGTCCCCGCCTCCGGCACCGGCCGCCCAGACGACCGCATCGGCCCCGGCGAGCGCGTCCGCGAGCGCGTCGACGTCGGCCTTCTCGACGTCGAGGACGAGCGGCGTTCCGCCCGCTCTCTCGATGTCGGCCGCCTGGTCGGGGTTGCGGATGATCGACACCGCCTCGTCGCCGCGCTCCGCGAGGAGCCCCGCCAGGTGCAGGGCGACCTTCCCGTGGCCGCCGATGATCACGATGCGTTCCATGTCACTGTCCTCCGACTTTCTCGACCGACATCTTCAGAATCACCCGGTCCGCCCGATCCGGTGGGGACTGCTGGTCGGGGTTGCCGTACCGCTGACCGAGGCGCACGTAGAAGGCGCCCTCCGGGTCCGCCACTTCTTCGACCAGGCGTCCGCGCACCTCGAGGTACCGGTACGGCTCCGCCGGGTCGTAGACCATGAGACTCATCGAGGGGTTCCGCTGCAGGTTGCGGTATTTCTGCCGCGTGACGGTATGGGTGAACAGGACGTGCTCGCCGTCGAACTCGAACCACATGGGGTTCACCTGCACCGTGCCGTCGGGCCGAACCGTGCCGAGCGCGCCGTAATACGGCTTCTCGAGCAGGTCTCGCAATCTGTCGGGGATCATGCGGCTCCTCTCATCGGGCGATCGGTCTCGACCCTACGCGCGACCTCGGACACGCCCTCGTGGGGTTGACGGCTTCAGCTCACGTCCCCGTCGAGATACACCCAGCGCCCCGCGCGGCGGACGAAGCGGCTGCGCTCCGCGAGCACCTCACGCTCGGCACCGTGCCGCCACACCGCGCGGAAGGCGACCACCGCCGTGTCGGGCTCCTCGTGCGCCTCGTCGACGGTGAGCCCCTCCCACACCGCCCCGGCGTCGAGCTCGAGGTCGTCGGGGCGGGTTCGCGGATGCCACGACCGCACGAGATGCGGGAGGTCGCCGACGACGTACGCGGTGTACCGCGAGCGCATCAGGCGCTCCGCCGACGGAGCCGCCTCGCCGTCGAGGATCGGGCCGCAGCAGCGACCGAACGCTCCCCCGCCGCACGGGCAGGGCGACGTGGACGACGGGCGCGCGCGAGCCGATCCGAAAGACATCCCGCCACTCTAGGTCGCCGCTCTCGGTCGCGCCGCGCGGCGACTTTCCACAGGACGTCGTCCGGGCGGCGCAGCCTTCGTAGCATGGACGCGGGGAGGCGACATGACGAATCACACATCGCAGGGCCGGCGCCCGCCGTTCGCGGCATACGGACCGGCATCCGCGGGGTACGGCCCGACGGCTCCCGTCGCGACCGTGCCCGCTCCCGCGCCCACGGCGCCGTGGCCGAGCCCGCAACCCGCGCCCGCAGCGGGTTTCGTCCCGTCTCCCGGCCCCGCGGGCCCGCGGCCCCCGCGTCGCGCGCTCGGCATCACCGCGCTGATCCTCGCGTGCGTCGGCACCCTCTTCGCCTTCTCCCCCTCCCCGCTGGTCTGGTTGCTGCTGGTCAGCGCCCTGGTGCTCGCGATCGTGCAGCTGGCGCGTCGCGGGAGCGCCCGCGTCCCCGCCGTCATCGCGATCGTCATCGTCGTTCTCGGCTTCGTCATCGCTCTGGGCGCGGCGATCCTCTCGGGGCTGACGTCCTCCGCGTCGTCCGGGGGCTACGACCCCGAGACCGACGCCTACACGCTCGCGGAACGGCTGTCCGTCGCGCCGGGCGACGGTTCGCAGGTCGATCTCACGTGGGGCACCGCCGAGATCATCGTCGACTCGGGCACCGGCGACGACGTCTGGTCGATTCGCGCTCTCGCCCCCGTCGACGTCACCGCCGAGACGAGCACGGCGAGTCCGTCCCCCTTCTCGGCATCCGGATCCCTGGTCGCGATCCCCATCGAGATGACCAACCTCACCGACGAGTCCATCGACCCCGACGGGTGGCAGCTCCGCTTCTCGTCGAGCTTCGTCTCCCCCGACGGGTCCTTCGCGGACGGTGTGTACGACCCGGCGATCATGGACGCCTACCCCAGCCGCTACGACATCGCGGAGCCCATCGCCCCCGGCGAGACGGTCACGTTCTACCTCGTCGAGGACATGCCGCTCGCCGACGCCGAGAAGGGCAGCGTCGAGGTGGGACTGTACTCCGGCGACCTCATCACGTGGAGGGCGAGCGGCGGCTGAACCGGCCCCGTGCCAGGATGAACGCCGTGACCGACCGCCTCATGCTCCTCGACACCGCGTCCCTCTACTTCCGCGCGTTCTACGGGGTGCCCGATAAAGTGCGCGCCTCCGACGGCACCTCCGTCAACGCGGTGCGGGGTCTTCTCGACATGATCGCCAAGCTCGTCTCCACGTACGGACCCACCCGGGTGGTGGCGTGTTGGGACGACGACTGGAGACCGGCGTGGCGCGTCGATCTCCTCCCGAGCTACAAGGCCCACCGCGTCGTCGAGGCGGTGGCGACAGGGCCCGACCGCGAAGAGACCCCCGACCCCCTGCTCGCGCAGATCCCCCTCATCCGCGAGGCGCTCGCGGTCCTCGGGATCCCCGTCGTGGGGGCCGCCGAACACGAGGCCGACGACGTGATCGGCACGCTCGCGACCATCGCGGACGTCCCGGTCGACATCGTCACCGGCGATCGCGATCTGTTCCAGCTGATCGACGACGACCGAGAGGTCCGCATCGTGTACACCGCCCGCGGGATGAGCAACCTCGAACTCGTCGATGACGCCGCGGTGATGTCGAAGTACGGCATCCACGCCGCGCAGTACGCCGACTTCGCCGTGTTGCGCGGCGATCCCTCGGACGGCCTGCCCGGGGTCGCCGGCATCGGCGAGAAGTCGGCCGCGGCCCTGCTCACCGCGCACGGCGACCTCGACGGCATCCTCGCGGCGGCCGAGGCCGGCACCGGCGGCACCCCGGCGCAACGGGCCAAGATCCTCGCCGCCACCGACTATCTCGCCGTCGCCCCGACGGTCGTGCGCGTCGTGCGCGACCTCGATCTGGACGCGCCCGACGACGCGTTGCGCCCTCTGGACGACGACCGCCTCACCGTCGCGCAGGCCCTCGCCGAACGGTGGAACCTGGGCACGTCGATGACTCGGGCCCTCGCCGCACTGCCCCGCTGACAGCGACGAGCGCCGCCCGGGTGGAGTGGATCACCGCGCGCGGTCGAGCCACGCTGTCAGCCGGTCCCGTGTCCACGTCGTCACGATGCGCTCGTGCGGGACCCCCGCCGCTTCGGCACGGGCTGCACCGTAGTCGAGGAGTGACAACTGGCCGGGCGCGTGCGCATCCGAGTCGATCGAGAACAGGCACCCCTCCTCGAGGGCGATCGCGATGAGCTCGTCGGGCGGATCCTGCCGCTCCGGGCGAGAGTTGATCTCCACCGCCACCCCCGAGGCGGCGCACGCGGCGAACACGGCCCGGGCATCGAACTCCGAGGGTGGACGCGTCCCCCGGGCGCCCTCGACGAGCCGCCCCGTGACGTGACCGAGAACGTCCACCCGGGGATCGCTCGCCGCCGCGACGAGTCGACGCGTCATCGGCGCACGCTCCATGCGCAGTTTCGAGTGGGCGGATGCCACGACCACATCGAGCTCGCGCAGCAGCGCGTCCTCCTGGTCGAGGTCGCCGTCATCGAGGATGTCGACCTCGATGCCCGACAGCAGGGTGAATCCGCCACCGCTCAGGCCCCGGACGACCTCGAGCTGCCG
>JARBUN010000205.1 GCA_029239635.1 Microbacterium sp.
CGGGCCGACCTCGGCCAGCCTCCTCGACCCTACCCAGAACCGGTGTCCCGGTCATATCTCGCATGTTTCGGGGATGTTACACGGGCACGATTACGCTGGATCCGTGACCGCTGCGACCGACAACGAGTATCCGGGCCAGCGGCTCGGCCTTCCCCGCGAGGGTCGCGGCTCCATCGCCCGTCCGGGACGACGCATCGCCGCCCTCCTGATCGACGTCGCGAGCGCGGGGCTGATCGGCTTCGCGTTCTTCTCCAGCCCGGATTCCGTCACGGGCGTGCCGTTCGCGAACCCCATCGCCACGAACCTCATCTTCTTCGTCGCCCAGATCCTTTTCATCCCGCTGATCGGCGGGAGCCCGGGGCACCGACTGATGGGGATGCGTCTGGAACGGGCATCCGGGGGGTGGGTCGGAGTGTGGCGGCCGATCGTCCGTACCGTCCTCCTCGCGCTCGTCATCCCCGCCGTCGTGTGGGACTCCGACCAGCGCGGCCTGCACGACAAGGCCGTTGGAACGGTCCTCGTCCGCGGCTGACAAAGGGAAAGACCCCGCCGTGGCGGGGTCTTTCCGTGGGATCAACGGGGGCGCGGGGCCCGCATCTTGTTCGGGTCGACACCCTTCGGGATCGGCAGCGACGCCAGCCCCTGGGACACGGACGAGACGCGCTTGATGACGGCGGCCATCGTCGCACGGTCGACCTTCTTGGGCAGACCCTTGATGGTCGACGCGAGGTTCTTGATGGCCACTTCGTCTTCGCCGTGGCCGACGTAGATGACGGTGATCGGGACGCCGGTCGCCACGCGCTGCACGCGAGCCCGCTCCTCGCCCATGAGACGGGACAGACGCGTGCGGGAACCTTCACCGATCAGCACGACGCCGCCGCGACCGATCGCCCGGTAGACGGCCTCCTGCGTGCGCGGGTTGACGCCGATCGGCGTCTCGGATGCCTGCCAGTTACGACCGAGCGACGACGACAGCACGTGGCCGGTGGCCCCCGGCATCCCGTCGATCTTCTTGTACATCGCGTGCGTCGACAGGCGCGTCATCGTGATCATCCCGACCAGGATGCCGGCCAACAGACCCGTGAAGCCCCAGAGGATCACGCTCCACACCGCCACCGGCGGGATCAGGAACCCGATCAACACGCCCACGCCCACACCCGCCAGCACGATGCCGGCCAGCGCGAACGGGAGCCAGCGATACTCCTTCTGGGTGAAGGTGTAGAGCGTGCGAAGCTGCGAGAAGAATCCCGGACGCTTCTCGGGGGTGGAGGTACGAGCGGCCATAGGGACGATTCTATCTTCGCGCGTGGGGCCACCTCTCCTCCCCAATGGACGACTACCTTCGCCGCCGCCGGCGCAGCGGCGTTCCCCTCCTCCCCGGAGAAACCGTCACGCTCGCCGTAGGCCTCCTTCGCGGATGCCGGCGGGCGGAAGATCGCGCGCAGGAGTCGGCCTGGGCTCTGACCGCCCGAGGGTGTCCCGTGCTCATCGACGAGATCGACGGAGACGACGCGCTGGGCGTGACCGCGGCCGCGCTCGCGCACCTCGCGGAAATGGTGGACGACGAGGGAGGCGGGCTGGTGGCACGCGCGCGGGACACCGTGCTCACGCAGCCGCCCCGCGCCTGGGAGGAGGCGGAGCGACGACTGTTCGCGTGGGCCGAGCCCGTGCCGCTCGTGCTCGGACCTCTCGCTCCGCGCGTCGACGACGATGACGTGCCGCCGCGCTCCTCACCGCAACGACAATCCGTGCTCCCGGGCATCGACGACGACCTCGCGACCGTGGTGTCCGGGGCCGTGGGCGACCTTCGGCAGAAGTGGCGGAGCTGGCGACACGCGCGCACGTTCTCGTTCGGACTGGTCGCCGCGGGTATCGCCACCGTCCTGGGGGTCGTCGTGCTGCCGACGACAGCACCCGCCCCTGCTCCCTCGAGCGAGTTCCGTCCGTCCTCGTCCGCGCCGGGCGGCGATCGGACCCCGGATGCCACCCCTCCGGCGGTACCGGACCCGTCCGACCGACCGACGATCCTGGATCCCGGCGGCCCGACGCCGTTGCTGACGGGGGAGAGTCCGGCACCCTCTCCGACCGGCGCCGCTTCCGGGGACGGAGCCATCGTCGACGCCGCGCGGGCGCTGCTCACGGCCTACGCGGCATGCGCCGGCGAGCCTTCGTGCGAGCAGAACCTGCGAGAGGGGCGAGCCGACCCCGGTGAAGCGCGACCGGCAGACCCCGCCGATGCACGGATCTCGCTGGTCGACGACTTCGGAGGGCTCGCGGTCGTGCGCCTCGAGCGCGGCGACGATCAGCAGTATCTGACTCTCGTGAGGGAGAAAGACCGATGGCTGGTCCGCGCCGTCAGAACGGTCGCGGACCAGCCATCATGAGCCGGTACCAGCCATCATGAGCCGGTCACTGACGGGATCAGATGCCGAGGTCGCCCTCGAACTGTGCGCCCTCCAGGCGAGCCTTCACGGCACCGAGGAAACGGGCGGCATCCGCACCGTCGATGATGCGGTGGTCGTAGGACAGCGCCAGGTACACGTACGAGCGCACGGAGATGGCATCCTTCCCGTCGACCGAGACGACGCCCGGCTTCTTCACCACGGCGCCGAGGCCGAGGATCGCCGACTGGGGCAGGAAGACGATGGGCGTGTCGAACAGCGCGCCGCGCGAACCGGTGTTGGTCAGCGTGAACGTGCCGCCGGCCAGCTCGTCGGGCTTCAGCTTGTTGTCGCGGGTGCGGGCCGCCAGATCGGCGATCTCGCGAGCGAGCTGAGCGATGTTCTTCTCGCCCGCGTCCTTGACGACCGGCGTCAGCAGCCCGCGCTCGGTGTCGACCGCGATCGCGACGTTCTCCTGGGCGGGGTAGACGATCTCGTCGCCCTCGACCGTCGAGTTGATGATCGGGTACGCCTTGAGTGCCTCGATCGCCGCGAGGGCGAAGAACGGCAGGAACGAGAGCTTGTCGCCCGTCTTCTGCTGGAACTCGCCCTTTACACGGTCGCGAAGAGCGGCGACCTTCGTCACATCGACCTCGACGACCGTGGTCAGCTGCGCGGTGGCCTGCATCGACGCCACGGCGCGCTCGGCGATGACCTTGCGCAGACGCGACATCTTCTGCGTGGTTCCGCGCAGCGGCGAGCGGCTTCGGCCGCCTTGAGCACGTCTTCCTTGCGGATGCGTCCGCCGACGCCGCTGCCCTTCACGGTGGCGAGGTCGACGCCCTGCTGCTGCGCGAGGCGACGAACGAGGGGAGTGACGTAGGTGACCTCGTCGTTGGACGCTGCCGCGGGCGCCTGCTCGGCCGGCTTCTCGGCGGCGGGAGCCGCCTGCTCGGCGGGCTTCTCGGCAGCGGGAGCCGGCGCGGCCGGCTTCTCCTCCGCCGCGGGGGCGGGCTGCTCAGCGGGCTTCTCTTCGGCGACGGGGGCCGGAGCAGGAGCTTCGGCCGGAGCAGGAGCGCCGCTGCCGATGCGGGCGAGCGTCGCGCCGACGGCGACCGTCTCGTCCTCCTGCACGACGATCTCCTGCAGGGTTCCGGCGACCGGCGAGGGGATCTCGGTGTCGACCTTGTCGGTC
>JARBUN010000116.1 GCA_029239635.1 Microbacterium sp.
CTGCGGTGGACACATGGTGGCTATAGCTCAGTTGGTAGAGCACCGCGTTGTGGTCGCGGGGGTCGCGGGTTCAAGTCCCGTTAGCCACCCCACTCCCCCCGAAGGCCCGTCGAGATTCTCCGACGGGCCTTCGGCGTTCGGGAGGTGTCGAGCCCATCGACCGTAGAATCGATGGAGCAGCCGACTTCCCGGGAGACGACATGAGCGATGGCGCGAACACCGGCGTCGCCCTCACCCTGGACGCCGAGCACTTCGAAGCTCTTGTGATCGACGAACTCGACCGTCTCCCCGACGACATGGTCGACGGGTTGGACAACGTCATCTTCGTCGTGGAGGACCGGCCCGAAGACGGCTCGCTCGATCTCCTCGGGCTCTACGACGGCTGGGCCCTCACGGAACGCGACCGATACGGCGTCGGCGAGCTTCCGGACCGCATCATCCTCTATCGCGAGCCGCACCTGGCGGCGTGCGCCGACGAGGACGAACTCCGCGACGAGATCCACACCACGCTGGTGCACGAGATCGCTCACTTTTACGGGATCGACGACGCACGTCTGCACGAGTTGGGGTGGGCGTGATGCCGCCCATCGCCACGCCGGATCTCGACACGCTCGACGACACCGAGCTGACCGCCGTTCCCCCTTCCTCCTGGCAGACGGTGGTGTGGAATGACCCCGTCAACCTCATGAGCTACGTCAGCCACGTCTTCCGGACGTACTTCGGCTTCGACTCCGCGACCGCCGACCGTCTGATGCTCGCCGTCCACCACGACGGTCACGCCGTCGTCGCCCGCGGACCCCGCGAAGTCATGGAAGCGCACACCCACGCGATGCACGACTACGGACTGTGGGCGACCGTTCGAAAGGAACCCGCGTGACCGACAAGATCGTCGTCCTCGAGATCAGCGGCCTCGAGGCCCTGCACCTGGCCGGCATCGTCGGTCAGTTCCGCGATGTCGTGACAGACACGCGTCGCGGCGACGATCCCGCGATCGCGCGCCTTCTGCCCGCTGCCTACCCGGACGATGACGAGGCGACACAGGAGTTCCGCCGTCTCACCGGCGACGATCTGCTCGGCCGGCGCGCCGCGGACGCCGAGGTCGTGCTGCTAACCCTGGGGATGGACGGGGGCGATTCGGCGTCCGAGGGAGATCCGGATGCCACCCTCACGGTGGCACTCGCGGAGGACGAGGCCCTGTCGTGGATGCGGACGCTCTCCGCGGTGCGTCTCGTCCTCGCCACGCGCCTCGGCATCCAGGACGACGACGATCACCAACCCGACGATCCGCGATTCGGGATCTACGACTGGGTCGGGTACCGCCTCGATGGACTCGTCACCGCGCTGGATCGGCGCTGAGCGGAACGGGGTGATCTCGGCCGAGGACCGTCGTCGGAGGGCTCGACACGCGCGTCCTAGGGCACCCGCACGAACAGGGTCGCCAGCGAGACCGGGTTGTTCCGCTCGAGGTGTCCGTCCTCCTGGGCGGCCCAACGCTCCCAGTGGGGGCGGTACGTGTCTCCGTCGCGTTCGAGGGCTCGGTGCTTCCGTGAGAACGGCGGTGCGTCGATCCAGACGGCGATGTCCGCGAGACGAGCCGTCTCGGGGGTCAACGCTCCGGCCCCTTCCACGATCAGGGGAAGAGAGGGGTCGACAGCCTGCGCCTCGGCACGTTCTCCGGCATCCCAATCCCAGCGCCGCCAGACACCGACCAGACCTTTCGCGTGCGGGGTGAGGATCTTCTCGCACGCGTAGGCGGATCCTTCGGCGAGTCCGTCCCAGCCGGGATAGATGTCGTCGAGGGCCACGAGTTGCACGCGGCCGCGGAGGGGCCACTCGGCGACGAGACGGCGCGCGAGAGAACTCTTCCCCGCGCCGCTGCGCCCGTCCACGATGACCACCGGGTTCGTCGCGCCGAGTGCCCGCACGCGCTCCACAACGGCGGCGGTCGCCGCCGCGAGAGCGTCGTCGACCTCGTCCGCGTTACTTCTTGAGGGCGCGGATGACACGGCTGAGCGCGCGGCCGGCGACCCACACGAACGGGACGGCCACGGCGAGCAGCGAGACGATGTTGGGGTCGAACCGCAGGTCGTCACCGCGGCGGATGTACGCGCCGAGCGGCAGGGTGTAGCCGCCGCCACCGCCCCCGCCGTTTCCCTGCTCATCGGAACCCCCACCGAAACCGGCCCAAGTGAGAGCGACGGGCACGATGCGCACGCCGTCGACGTCCTGCTGCTCTCCGTACGCGGCCGTGACGCCGAAGTTCGTGGACTGCTTGCCGAGTTCCAATGCGATGTTGGGCATGTCCCCACCGTACCCGCCCGGTTTCGTCCCGCCCAGGGGTGTTGCGCCCACGCCGCGGTCGTGTCAGTGGTCGTACGACGGACGCGGGTTGGTCGGCAGAGCTCCCCCACCCCGTGTCGGCCCCAGCAGCGATCCTCGGGTCACGGCACCTCGTCCGAACCGCGCGACGGCGCTATCGAGAGCGCCCTCGACCCGCCGCCATTCCGCGTCATCGTCCCAAAGGGTCGCGGCCATCGCCGCGGGAGCCAGCTTCTCGCCGCGGACTCCCACCAGACGGACCGCCTGCCGCCGGTCGATCGCGTCGAACAGTTCGATCGCCGCGTCTCCGATGCGCTGGCCGACGGAGGTCGCCTCCGGAAGGGTCCGGGAGCGGCTGAGCGTGGTGAAGTCGCTGAAGCGCACCTTGATGGCGACCGTGGCAGCCTCGTACTGCTGGGTGCGGAGCCGCGCCCCGACGCGATCCGCGAGACGACGAAGCTCCACGTGCAGGGTGGGCGTGTCGGTGATGTCGGTGTGGAACGTCTCCTCGTGCCCGATGCTCTTCTCCGTCCGCCCCGTGTGCACCTCCCGCGCGTCGATCCCCCGCGACAGATGCCACACCCGCTCGGCCATCGCCGGCCCCAGTGCCTGTTCGAGCACGGAGCGGGGGGCGTCGAGAATGTCGGACACCAGACGGATGCCACGGGCCTCGAGCGCCTCAGCGGCCTTGGGCCCCACTCCCCAGAGCGCCCGCACCGAGCGGGGGCGAAGGAAGGACTCGGTATCGGCCGCTGCCACGACGAGGAGACCGTCCGGCTTCGAGATCGTGGACGCCATCTTCGCGACGTGCTTGGTCGCGGCGACCCCGATACTGCACGTCAACCCGGTCTCCGCTTTGACGCGGGCGCGGAGGTCACGCGCGATCGTGCCCGGGCTCCCCCACAGGCGCCGGGCTCCGCGCACGTCGAGGAACGCCTCGTCGATCGAGAGGGGCTCGACGAGCGGGGTGACGTCATGGAAGATCGCCATGACCTGCCGGGACATCTCGGTGTACCGCTGGTAGGGCGGGTTCACGACGATCGCGGTCGGGCACAGTCGCAGAGCGATCGCGACCGGCATGGCGGACTTCACGCCGTAGCGTCGGGCCTCGTACGAGGCGCTCGAGACGACGCCGCGGCCCTCCGACCCGCCGATGATGAGCGGCTTGCCGGCGAGAGAGGGGTCGTCGAGCACGGCGACCGAGGCGAAGAACGCGTCCATGTCGACGTGCAGGATGCCGGTGCCCGTGTCGTCGGCGTCGGGGCGCGAGACGATGCGCCCCGTTCCGTCACCTCGTCCCATGGCATCCATTCTCCCCCGGACCTCCGACATCGGTCCGAGCGGCGCTCACGCCGGGAACGACGGATGCCACGGCCCCGTCCCTCTCGGGGCGCGGGGTCGTGGCATCCGGTGTCGACTACAGAGCGGCGGCGCGCTCCAGCACGAGCTCGCGCACGCGCGCGGCGTCGGCCTGGCCCTTCATCGCCTTCATCACGGCGCCGATGACGGCGCCGGCGGCCTGCACCTTACCGTCGCGGATCTTCGCCAGCACGTCGGGCTGGGCGACGAGGGCCTCGTCGATGGCGGCGATGAGCGCCCCGTCGTCGGAGACCACGGCCAGACCGCGGGCGTCGACGACCTCTTGCGGGGTCCCCTCCCCGGCGATGACGCCCTCGAGCACCTGGCGCGCGAGCTTGTCGGTGAGGGTTCCCTCGTCGACGAGCTTCTGCAGGGCGGCGACGTTCTCGGGCGACACGAGGTCGGCGGCGTCGCGCTCCTGCGCGTTGGCGACGCGGGTGATCTCACCCGTCCACCACTTGCGAGCCGAGGCGGGAGCGGCTCCCGCGGCGATGGTGTCGGCCACCGCGTCGAGCAGGCCGCCGTTGGCGACGTCCTGGAACTCGAGGTCGGTGAAGCCCCACTCGCCCTTGAGCCGGCGGCGGCGGGCGGCGGGCGGCTCGGGAAGCGCTGCGCGCAGCTCCTCGATCAGCTCGGGCGCGGGTACGACGGGCAGCAGGTCGGGCTCGGGGAAGTAGCGGTAGTCGTCGGCATCCGACTTCGGGCGCCCCGGAGAGGTGCGACCCGTGTCCTCGTGCCAGTGACGCGTCTCCTGCGTGATCGTCCCGCCCTGGGCGAGGATCGCGGCCTGACGCTGGATCTCGTAGCGCACCGCGCGCTCGACCGAACGCATGGAGTTCACGTTCTTGGTCTCGGTGCGCGTGCCGAGCTTCTCCTGGCCGCGGGGGCGCAGCGAGACGTTCGCGTCGCAGCGGAGGTTTCCGCGCTCGAGCTTGGCCTCCGAGATACCGAGGCCTCGCACGATGTCGCGGATCGTGGCGACGTAGGCCTTCGCGAGCGCGGGGGCTGCGTGCTCGGCGCCGAAGATCGGCTTCGTGACGATCTCGACGAGCGGGACGCCGGCGCGGTTGTAGTCGACCAGCGAGTACTCCGCGCCCTGGATGCGACCGGTCGAACCGCCCATGTGGGTCAGCTTGCCCGCGTCTTCCTCCATGTGCGCGCGCTCGATCGGCACCGTGACGATCGTGCCGTCCTCGAGCTCGACCTCGACCGAGCCCTCGAAGGCGATCGGCTCGTCGTACTGCGAGATCTGGTAGTTCTTGCCCAGGTCGGGGTAGAAGTAGTTCTTCCGCGCGAAGCGGCTCGACGGGGCGATCGAGCAGCCGAGGGCGAGACCCAGGCTGATCGACGAGCGGATCGCCTCGGCGTTCACCACCGGCAGGGCGCCGGGAAGGCCCATGTCGACGGGAGCGACGAGGGTGTTCGGCTCGGCGCCGTGGTGGGCCTCGTTGGCGGGGTTGGGCGCGGCCGAGAACATCTTGGTCGCGGTGTTGAGCTCGACGTGCACCTCGAAACCGAGGACGGGCTCGAACATCTCGAGCGCCTCGTCGAAGTCCATGAGTGCGTCTTTCGCCATCAGAGCTTTCCTTCCAGTCCCTGCGCCGTTCGGAGGGAGGGGGCCTTGTCGAGGAGCGGTCCGCCCCACTGGTCGACGAGCAGCGCTTCGAGGGCCGCGCCGACACGGTAGAGGCGGGCGTCTTCGCGGGCGGGGGCGAGGAATTGGATGCCGACGGGCAGGCCGTCCTCTGCGGCGAGACCGCTCGGCACGGAGATGCCGGGGACGCCCGCGAGGTTCGCGGGGATCGTGGTGACGTCGTTGAGGTACATCTGCAGCGGGTCGTCGATCTTCTCGCCCAGGCGGAAGGCGGTGGTCGGCGCGGACGGCGTCGCGATGACGTCGACCTGCGAGAACGCGGCGTCGAAGTCCTGCTGGATGAGCGTGCGGACCTTCTGCGCGCTGCCGTAGTAGGCGTCGTAGTATCCCGCCGAGAGGGCGTAGGTGCCCAGGATGATCCGGCGCTTGACCTCGGGGCCGAAGCCCGCGTCGCGGGTGGCGGCCATGACGTTCTCGACGGTGGCGGCGCCCTTCGGGTTCACGCGCATGCCGAAGCGCACCGAGTCGAACTTCGCGAGGTTGCTCGAGGCCTCGGCGGGCAGGATCAGGTAGTACGCGGCGACGCCGTACTCGAAGTGCGGGGCGCTGATCTCGACGATCTCGGCGCCCTGCGCCTCCATGGCCGAAAGCGACGCGCGGAAAGAGTCCGACACGCCCTTCTGGAAGCCGCGGTCGTCGAGCTCGCGGATGACGCCGACCTTGAGGCCCTTGAGGACCTCGCCGGTCGCACCCTCGCGGGCCGCGGCGGCGAACGAGGGCCACGCGTCGGCGAGCGACGTCGAGTCGTTCGCGTCGTGTCCGCCGATGACGTCGTGCAGGAGGCCCGCGTCGAGCACGGTGCGCGTGACCGGACCGACCTGATCGAGGCTGGATGCCAGGGCGATCGCGCCGTAGCGGCTCACTCCGCCGTAGGTGGGCTTGACGCCGACCGTGCCGGT
>JARBUN010000117.1 GCA_029239635.1 Microbacterium sp.
GCCTCCGAGCTCGTGGGCGTGCTCCGCGTCGACGTCGAGAGCGATGAGCTGCCCCCGCCCTCCTACAACATCGCACCGACGTCCTCGGTCGCGATCGTGCTCGACTCGGTGAAGACCGAGCCGCCGGTGCGCCGTCTCGAGGTCGCGCGGTGGGGGCTCGTCCCCGGGTGGGCGAAAGACGTCAAGATCGGGGCGCGCGCGTTCAACGCGCGCGCCGAAGAGGTCGAAGAGAAGCCGATGTTCCGCAACGCCCTCATCAAGCGCCGCGCGGTGATCCCGGCATCCGGGTACTACGAGTGGAAGACGACCGACGAGGGCAAGACCCCGCACTACATCCATCCCGCCGACGGCTCGCCGCTCTTCTTCGCAGGCCTCTACGAGTGGTGGAAAGACCCCGCCCGGGCCGACGACGACCCGGCGCGCTGGGTGCTCAGCTGCACCATCCTCACGCGCGACGCGATCGGGCGACTCGGCTCCATCCACGACCGGATGCCGCTGTTCATGGACCCCGATTTCGCCGATGCGTGGCTCGATCCGACGACCGAGAACGTCGGCGATGTCCTGGACGCGGCGATCGATGCGGCTCCTGACGTGGCCGAGACGCTCGACGACCACGTCGTGTCATCCGCCGTCGGGAATGTGCGCAACGACTCGCCCGCTCTCGTCGAGCCGGTCGAGTGACCGCGCTCCTCGCGGAGACCGTCCTCTCTCGTGAGCAGTGGGAGGCGACCGCCGCTGCGCACGCGGATCGCGCCGACGCGTTGACGGCCGACCATCGCGCCCGCGCGAGTCGGGCGGAGAAGCACCCCGTCGAGGACTTCCTCTTCACCTACTACTCGTACAAGCCGGCGATCCTGCGCCGGTGGCATCCGGGAGCCGGGGTCGTCCTCCTCGATGCCGAGGAGCGGGTCGGCTGGCGCTGGTACCGCCCCGAGGGCAGCGCGGTGCGCGTGGATGCCGAGGCCTTCCGTTCCGAGCGCGCCTCGCTGTACCGCGGCATCGCGAACCTGCTCCGCGCCACGCTGCATCGCCCGGCGCAGTTCGGGTGCTTCGGCCTGCACGAGTGGGCGATGGCGTACCGCGCCGACGACGTCCGTCACGCCGTTCCGCTGCGGTTGGGTCGGGACGGGACGGATGCCGTCGTCGACGCCCACGACCTCCGGTGCACGCACTTCGACGCGTTCCGGTTCTTCACGCCCGACGCGGTGCCGCGCAACCGCGAGCCGCTGTCTCGGGAGGGCCAGGTCGAGCGCGAACAGCCGGGGTGTCTGCACGCGGGGATGGACGTCTACAAGTGGGCGGTCAAGCTCGGGCCCCTCGTTCCCGGCGCACTGCTGCTCGACGCGTTCGTTCTCGCGCGCGACATCCGCACCCTCGACATGGAGGCCTCGCCCTACGACCTCACGGCGTGGGGATACTCCCCCGTCGCGATCGAGACCCCCGAGGGGAAGGCGCAGTACGTGTCCCGCCAGAGGGCGCTCAGCGAGCGCGCGCAGCGGCTGCGGCGCGCCGTCCTGGTGGCCATCGGCGCAGCCGACGACACGCCCGGCCGTGCCGATTTCTTGCGTCCCGATCCCGTGTAGTAGGCTCATGGAGTTGCCTCGAACGGGGCGCAGAACAGAAAACGGGCCTGTGGCGCAGCTGGTAGCGCACCTGCATGGCATGCAGGGGGTCAGGGGTTCGAGTCCCCTCAGGTCCACCCAGAGAAAGCCTCCGCTTCGGCGGAGGCTTTCGTCGTTCGATCGCGGTGCGTAATCGCGAGTGTCCGCCGCGCGCCATCGCGGGGCAGGAACGGATTCGGATGCCGAAAGCTCCGGCATCCGAATCCGTCCGGGTCAGCGCGACGCGACCGCTTCCCGGGTCCGCGCCTCGTGTGCTTCTCGCATCGCGACCTCGTCGTCGAGCCAGTTCGGGGCCCTGTTGCGGAGGGCGAAGATGTACACCGCGAGCGAGGCGGCGATGATGACCGTCACGTACACGATGAACAACGGCACCTGCTCGGTCGACTGGGCCCCGGCGTACAGCAGGGGCGCGGTGCCGCCGAACAGCGAGTTGGCGAGGGCGTAGCCGAGTCCGACACCGAGGGCACGGACGTGCGTCGGGAACAGCTGCGCCTTCACGAGGGCGTTGATCGAGGTGTACCCGGTCAGGATGACGAACCCGCCCAGCAGGATCGCGAACGCCGTGAACTCGTTGGTCTGCTGCGGGAGCATCGTGATGAGGAACCAGGTGTAGAGCACGCCGCCGACGCCGAAGAACACGAGCAGCGACTTGCGACCGACCTTGTCGGACAGCCAGCCGCCGAGGGGCTGCATGAGCATCAGGGCCGTGAGCGCGATGAGGTTGATCACGGTCCCGGTGACGACGTCTCCGCCCGAGAACGCCGTCTTGACGATGTTCGGACCCGTGACCGAATAGGTGTAGAACGCGACGGTGCCCCCCGCGGTGATCGCGAAGCACAGCAGGAGCGGACGCCAGTTGTTGACGAGGAGGTCGCGCATCGAGCCCGAGTCCTTCGAGCGCCCGGCCTTGTTGTCGTCGAGCACGTGCTTCTCGAGCGACTCGTCCATGGTCCGGCGCATCCAGAAGACGGCCACGGCGGCCACGCCGCCGATGGCGAAGGCGACGCGCCATCCCCACGCCGTGATGGCCTCCTCGTCGAGGGTCAACACCATGACGAGCAGCGTGGTCTGCGCGAGCACGTGACCGCCGACGAGGGTGACGTAGTGGAAGGACGACAGGAAGCCGCGGCGCCCGGGCATGGCGGCTTCCGACATGTACGTCGCGCTCGTGCCGTACTCGCCGCCGGTGGCGAAGCCCTGGACCAGTCGCGCGAACACGAGGATCACGACGGCGCCGACCCCGATCATCTCGGCGGTGGGGGCGAAGGCGATCACGAGAGAGCAGAACGCCATGAGCGAGACGGACACCGTGAGCGACAGGCGGCGTCCGTACCGGTCGGCGAAGCGGCCGAAAAACCACGAGCCGATCGGGCGCATGAGGAAGGTCACGGCGAAGATCGCCCACACGTAGATGGTGGAGTTCTTGTCGTCCGAGCTGAAGAACTGCGACTCGAAGTACACCGCGAAGACCGAGTAGACGTAGACGTCGTACCACTCCACGAGGTTGCCGGCCGAGCGAGATCCTTACATCCGCCTTACATTCGCCGGGCTCGGCGGCGCGGAGCCTGTGCCTACGATGGAGCATGCACGTACTCGTCGCCGAGGACGACGGCTCCGTCGCCGCGGCCCTCGTCTCGGCCCTGGGCCGTGCCGGCCATACGTGCACCCGGGTCGCGCGGGGCAGTGATGTGCTCCTGCGTCACCGAGAGGTTCAAGCAGTGCTGCTCGACCTCGGTCTCGAGGATCGCGACGGGCTCGACGTCCTGCGCGACCTGCGCGAGGTCAGTCCGGTGCCCGTGATCGTGGTGACCGCCCGCGGTGACGAACGCTCGACCGTCCGCGCGCTCTCCCTGGGCGCCGACGACTACCTCGTGAAGCCCGTGCGCCTGCACGAACTGCTCGCGCGCCTCGTCGCCGTCACCCGCCGCTACAGCCCGCCCGCCGAGCCGACCCGAGTGGAGACCGCGGCTCTGTCGATCGACGTCGACGCGCGACGCGTCAGCGCCGCGGGCAGAGAGGTGTCTCTCACCCCCAACGAGTTCGGCATCCTGTTGTCGCTCGCCCGTCGTGCCGGGACCGTCGTCAGCCGCCGGGTGATCCTCGACGAGGTCTGGGGCGACGCCTACGCCGCGTCGTCGCGGTCGTTCGACGTGCACTTGGGTCAGGTGCGGCAGAAGCTCCCCGCGCTCACCATCACGACGGTCCGCGGCTTCGGATACCGCCTCGAGGACGCCGAGTGAAGCTGCGCGTGCTGCTCCCCCTGCTCGTGTTCGGCCTCATCGCCGTGATCGCGGTCCTCATCCCCGTCGCCCAGTCGATCTCGGATTCCCGGACGCAGCAGGTCGGGCTGCAGCGGCAGGCGTCCCTGGACCAGGTCGTGCAGCGCGCGCGGACCGCTCTCGTCCAGGGCGGGACGTCGAGTCTGCAGACCTACATCGACCGCTTCCACGCGGTGTACGGCGAGGCCGTCCTCGTGCTCGATGAGAGCGGGAACACCGTCGCGTCGGCCGGCGGTCTCTCCCCCGATCCCGATGTGCGTGCCATCGCAGGGGCGGCGTCGCGCGCGCTCCCCCAGGTCTCGCTGCCGCAGATCACGCCGTGGGCACCCGATACAGCGCTCGTCGCCGTGCCCGTCATCGCGGCGGGCGACCTGTCGACCGGCGTCGTCGTCCTCCAGGTCGACCTGGCGCGAGCGAAGGAAGACGTCGCGGCGGCCTGGACCCTCGTCGCGCTCGTCGGCCTCCTTCTGCTCGCCGTGCTCATGGGGGCGTCGCTGGCGTGGACGCGATGGATCCTGCGCCCCGTGCGCGCGCTCGACGCGGCCGTGGCGGCTCTCACGGCGCATCGCCGGCCGGTTCCGCTGCGACCCACCGGTCCCCCCGAGCTCCGGCGTCTGAGCCGCGCCTTCACGACCATGACCGACGAGGTCGAGAACACCCTCGAGCAGCAGCGCGGCTTCGTCGCGGACGCGTCGCACCAGTTGCGCACTCCGCTGGCGGCGATCCGCCTCCGCATCGACGGTCTCCCTCGGGATCCGGATGCCGCCGACGACCTCGCCGCGGTCGACCACGACCTCGACCGCCTCGAGCACACCGTCGAACGTATGCTGACCCTCGCGAACGCCGAGCATCGGGCGTCCGCCTCGCGCAACGGGTACGACGCGGGGCGCGACGCGGGAGCCGAGCGCACGTGCCGGGCCTCGGCATCCGCGCTCGCTGATCTGCATCGGTGGAGGATGGATGAGGCGGGCGTCGTGCTGGACGCCGACGACGAGACGCCCGTCGAGGTGCCGTGCGGACGCGCTGATCTCGAGGAGATGGTCCAGGTCCTCCTCGACAACGCCGCCAACTACGCCGGTCGCGGCGCTCGGGTGCAGCTGGCGCTGCGCGACGAGGCGGCCGGTGTCATGCTGCGCGTCGACGACTCGGGCACGCAGCTGGCCGACACCGACCTGGAGAGTATGGGCACGCGCTTCTGGCGGGCGCCCACCCACCGTTCGCGTCCCGGTACGGGGCTCGGGCTCGCGATCGTCGCGGAGCTGATGCGCGCCGCGGGCGGCTCCCTGCGGTTCGAACGCTCGTCGCTCGGCGGGCTCGGAGCCCGTTTGGATTGGCGGCGGTCATGACGACTCTGAGCCGCCGGGGCTTCCTCGCGGTCCTCGCCGGAGCCGGTGTGACGTCGCTCACCTCGTGCGCCGCATCGGCGACGACACCGCTCGTCCTCGCGTGCGGGGAGCCGGGCGGCAGTTACCTGGAGTTCGGCGAGCTGTTGGCGGCGGCGACGCGGTCGTCGAGGGCGGTCGCCGTCTCTCCTCTCGCGACGGAGGGCAGCATCGACAACCTGCGGCTCCTCCGGGAACGCCGCGTCGACCTCGGACTGGCGCTGGTCGATTCCGCCGCGGATGCCGGCAGCGAGGTCATCGCGATCGGACGGGTCTACCAGAACTACCTCCAGTGCGTCGTGCGGGCCGACGCGGGCATCGCGCAGCTGTCGGATCTGAGGGGACGAATCGTCTCTCTCGGGGCGCCCGGGTCCGGGGCGGCGGCGACCGCGCGTCGCGTGCTCGATGCGTCCGGGCTCGATCCCACGAGCGGAACGGGTCCGCGCACAGTCGAACGGTCGTTCCGCGAGGCGGTGGACGATCTCGCGGTCGGGCGTATCGACGCGTTCTTCTGGTCCGGGGGCGTGCCCACCCCGCAGATCTCGACGCTGGCGCAAGAGGTGCCGGTGACGGTGCTGGACACGACGACCGCCCTGTCGGTGCTGAACGATCGGTTCCCCGACGTCTACGCGGCCACCACGATCCCCTCGCGCGTTTACGGAGCCACCCGCGCGGTCCCCACGATCGGCGTCGCGAACCTCCTGCTCGCCCGCACCGACCTCGCCGACGATGTCGCACGCGCTCTCGTGGACGCGCTCATCGACGACGCCCCGGCCCTCGTCCCCGCCGATGCGCTCGGCATCCAGTACCTGCCTCCCGAGAGCCTGATCGACACGTCGCCGATCCCCCTTCATCCCGCGGCCGAGCGTCGTTACCGCGAGCGGTACGGCTGAACGCCCGCCTCAGTTGACGCAGGGAACCGACCCTGCCCGCAGGGGCTGCTGGGAGTCGGTGTAGACCGTCGACGTCGGGCTCGGCGTCGAGGAGGGGGCGTCCGAGGCGGGGGCTCCCGTCGCATCGGGAGTCGCCGCGGGGGCCGGGTGCAACAGGGCCTCCATCTGCGCGGCGATCGCCTTCTGGTCGACGATGTTGACGCTCTCGCCGTCGATCGTCCCGAAACGCTCCACGGGGAGGGTCTGGAAGGTCACGTCCCCGCCCGCCAGGCGCTGAGCGGTGGAGGCGAGGCTGAGGAGGTCGAAGCCCTTGTCGACGGCGACGTACTGCTTCGCGGTGTCGAGCAGCTGCTGCATGCGACCGAAATCGGTGAAGGTCTGCGCGTCGCGGAGCTTCAGCGCGAGCGACACCAGGAACGCCTGCTGACGGCGCGTCCGGTCGAGGTCGGTGAGGAAGACGTCGTCGTACTTCGTGTCACGTCGTTGGCGGACGAAGGCCATCGCCTGCGCGGCGTCGATCTGCTGCGGCCCCGCCGCGAAGTCGGCGCCGGAGTACGTGTCGGCGGTGGCGTGGTTCAGGCACACCTCGAGGGGCTGTACCGCCTGCGCGACGCGGTAGAACGCGGCCATGGTCACTTCGACGAAGTGGTCGATCGGCACGCCGCCCAGGAATTCCGAGACCGTCTGCATCTCCTCGCTGCGGGCCGCGTCCCGGGCCCGCTGGTAGGCGTCGTCCTCCGAGACACCCGCCGCGCGGAGCTCGTCGTCCTTCGCGGCGAACGCCCGCCCGTAGGCCTCCTTGATCTTGCCCCGCTGCGTCCCCCCGGGGGCCCCGGCGTAGTCCACCTCATCGTCGCGCGGAATCGACACCGCGACCGCCTGGCCGCCGCCCGCGGGGATGTGCACGTACATGAGGACGTTCGTGTTGTACCCGCCCACCGAGGCGTCCTCCGCGTGGATCGCGTCGTAGATCTCCTGGGGATACGGGTTCCCGTCCTCGTCGACGCGGCTGTCGAGACCCATGATGAGGATGTTCTGCTCACCCTCGTCCTGGGGGACGCCGGACGCGGCGGTCGGCAGGACGGCATCCGAATGATGGATGCCGTTGGCCGCCCCGGCGAGATCGACGGCGGCGAAGGCGACCGTCCCCACGACGGCGACCGTGACGAGGGACGAGACGGCGATCAGAAGACGACGCCGGTTACGGCGCACGCGGGGCGAGGTCGGAGACACCCGCCCCACTATGCGCGCCGCCGCCTATGAGTCCGGCGAACGCGAACGCCCCCTGCCGGTGGCAGAGGGCGTTCCGGGACGACGTGTCAGTCGGCGGCGTGGGCCGGGCTGGGAAGTTCCAGCGGGACCACCGGGCAGTCCTTCCAGAGCCGCTCCAGGCCGTAGTACATGCGCTCCTCCTCGTGGAAGACGTGCACGACGAGGTCGCCGAAGTCGAGCAGGACCCAGCGCGACTCCTGGCGGCCCTCGCGGCGCAGGCGCTTGTGGCCGGCCTCGAGGAGCTTCTCTTCGATCTCGTCGGCGATCGCGGCGACGTTGCGCTCGTTACGACCCGTCACCAGCAGGAAGATGTCGACGAGCGGGAGGGGCTCGGACACATCGAGGGCGACGAGGTCTTCGCCGGACTTGCTGTCAGCGGCGAGGGCGGCGATCTGCGCCATCTCCCGTCCGTTCTGGGTCGCGGTCATCCGAATACTCCTGTCGTGACGGCGATGGCGAGAGCCACCGCCACGGCGATCGCGAGAGCGCCGGTCGTGATGATGAGGCCGATGACGAGCTTGCTGCCCTTCTCCGGTGCGGGCGGACGAATGATGTCCCCCGGCTGCTTGACGGTGCTGATGGCCGCGCTGGCGGCGATCGGGGTGGGCGACGACGCGGCGGGGAGTTCTCCGTCGAGGAGAACGGCATCCGCTTCCCGTCCATCGGTCGTCCCGGGAGCGTGCCCGACGGAACCGAGTCCCTGCGGGAGCTCGAAGGTGCCCGTGATCATGACCTCGCCGGTCGCCGT
Source organism: Microbacterium sp. (assembly GCA_029239635.1). Lineage (GTDB taxonomy): Bacteria > Actinomycetota > Actinomycetes > Actinomycetales > Microbacteriaceae > Microbacterium. The sequence goes on from JARBUN010000117.1 coordinate 8,197, forward strand.
GACCGGAGCGACCAGCGGACCGCCGATCGGGGTCTCGGACAGGATGAGCGCATTCGGCGTCGACACCGATCCGGTGGCGACGCCGCTGCGGGCGATGAGCTGATCGAACGAGGGCGGAAGCGAGATGTCGGGGGTCGCGCCGTTGAGCAGATCGGAACCGAGGTCGGGGTTGACCGTCGACGAGACCGGCGGCTCCGGGGCGGGCTCTGCGCCGTCGAGCTCTTCGGCGACGGCGGGGCGGAAGATCGCCGGGAGGTCGTCGGCCGGGGCGTCGTCCGCAGCCTGCGTGCGGGGGTGGGGCGACGCGGGCTCGAGGTCGGGAGAGATCACCGGCACCGATGCCGTACGGATCTTCTCCTGCGCGCGCACCTGACGACGGGTGAGTCCCGAGGGCGCGTACGCCGAGCCCTCGTTGTCGGACGGCGCGCCGAAACCGATCACGGCGGGCGCGGGTGTCGTCGTCGGCGGTGCGGGGGTGGGGTCCACGGCGGGAGGCACATCGCCCGCCGGTGCGTCACGCGTCGCCTCGTCGTCCGCGGGGGCCGCAGGCTCCGCCGGCGCTGCGGATGTCTCCGGCGCTGCGGATGTCTCCGGCGCTGCGGGCGTCTCCGGTGTCGCGGACTTCTCCGGCACGGCGGGCGTGAGGTCCACGGCCGGAGCCTCGGGAGCGGAGTCGGCGGGCGGCTCGACGGGCGGCGTCGGGATGATCGGCGTCGCGCCGGTGTTGCGGATCTCGCGCAGCTGGCGCCGCGTCAGCGGCGGGGTTCCATTGTTCTCGGAAGTGCTCATGCCTTACTCCGGTAGAGGTGGTAGGGCCGGAATCTCGAGCTGGCTCACGTCTTCGGTGGGCAGTCCCTCGGTGGTCAGCACATGACCCGGGCGGGAGACGGCGACGAAGTGCGCCAGATCCCACAGCTCCTGGTGGTTGCGCCAGCTGAGGATCTGCGCGACCGCGTCTGCTCCGGTGATGAAGAACAGGTCGGCACCCGGACGCTGGCTCTTCAGGTCACGCAGCGTGTCGATCGTGTACGTCGGGCCGTCGCGATCGATGTCGACCCGGCTGACGGTGAACTGCGGGTTCGAGGCCGTCGCGATCACCGTCATGAGGTAACGGTGCTCACTGGCCGTCACGTCGTCTTTCTGCCACGGGCGCCCCGTGGGCACGAAGACGACCTCGTCGAGGTCGAACGACTGCGCGACCTCGCTCGCCGCCACCAGGTGACCGTGATGGATGGGATCGAACGTCCCACCCATGACCCCGATGCGAGGGGTGCGCGTCACCGACATACGGTGGGCCTCAGTGGCCGTGCGCCTCGGGCGTCGGCGTCCCGTGCTTCTTCGTGTAGGCCTCGGCCTTGTGCGCGTGGCGGTTCGAGACGTTGCGGTACGACAGCGTGACGAGGCTGAGCGACACGAACACCACGAAGGCGAGCGCGCCGATCCAGAAGGTCTGGGCCTGCACGTTGCCGCCGTGGTGACCGGCCTCTTCGGCGGCGTGGGCGAGAAGTGAGGCGAAAGTCATCAGTGCTCCGTTTCGGGTGTCTGCGCGGGGCGCAGTGCCATTTTAGGCGGTTAGGCGCGGACCTGTCCGTCGCCGCGCCCGAGCCACTTGGTGCTCGTGAGTTCGGCGAGGCCCATGGGTCCGCGGGCGTGAAGTTTCTGGGTGGAGATACCGACCTCGGCACCGAACCCGAACTCGCCGCCGTCGGTGAACCGGGTCGAGGCGTTGACGAGCACGACGGCCGAATCGACCTCGGCGAGGAACCGCTGCGCGGCGGCGTCGTCGTCGGTGATGATCGACTCGGTGTGGTGCGTCGAGTACCGCCGGATGTGCTCGAGAGCGCCGTCGAGGTCGTCGACGACGCGTACCGCGAGATCCAGGCTGAGGTACTCCGTCGCCCAGTCGTCGTCGGTCGCGGCGAGCACACGGGGGTCGTAGCCGGCGACCGTCGCGTCTCCGTGCACGCTCACTCCCGCCTCGGCGAGCGATACCAGCAGCTCGGGCAGGAGCCGGTCGGCCGCGGCTCGATGGACGAGGACCGTCTCGACGGCGTTGCACACGCTCGGGCGCTGCGTCTTGGCATTCAGGACGATGTCCCGGGCCCAGTCGCCCCGTGCGCTCTCGTCGAGGTAGACGTGCACGACGCCGGCGCCGGTCTCGATGACGGGCACGGTGGATTCGGTGACGACGGTCTCGATCAGCGAGGCGCTTCCCCGGGGCACGAGGACATCGACGAGACCGCGGGCGTTCATCAGCGCGCGCGCTCCGTCGCGGCCGAAGTCATCGACGGTCTGCACGGCTTCGGGCGACACGCCCTGCGAGGCCAAGGCACCGCGCATGACCGCGACGAGCGCGGCGTTCGAGCTCTGAGCGGCTGAGCCGCCACGCAGGACGACCGCGTTACCGGACCGCAGCGCCAGGGCGGCGATGTCGACGGTGACGTTCGGGCGCGCTTCGTAGATCGACCCGACGACACCGAACGGCACAGCCACCTTCTCGAGCGCGAGACCGTTGGGCAGAGTACGACGGTCGAGCACGCGACCGACCGGGTCGGGCAGGACGGCGACGTCGCGGACGGCGGCGGCCAGCGCGGCCACGCGATCGGCGTCGAGGCGCAGGCGGTCGAGAAGCGCGTCGCCGATCGCGTTCGCCCGTCCCCGCTCGAGGTCGTCGGCGTTCGCGGCCACGATCTCGGCGGTCGCCGCCTCGAGCGCGTCGGCGAGAGCGTCCAGAAGGGCGGTCTTCGCGGCGGCGTCGAGCAGACCGATCTGTCGCGCGGCGTCCTTCGCCAGACGCAAGCGCTCATCGACGGAGACGGCGATCGTGGTCATCGCGTCAGTCTACCGTCGCGGCGACGGCGCCGACGGGGCCGGTCGAGAGGGTCACGGCATCCGGGTTCGGGGCGAACCAGGTGCCCACGGACTCCCCCGCGAGGGCGTCCGCGACGAGGTCGGCGCTGGTCACGAGGACGCCCACACCGGCCGTGGACGCGAGCTTCGCGGCGGAGACCTTGGTCGCCGCTCCCCCGGTCCCGACGCCGTTGACGACGCCCGCGCCGAACTCGAAGTCGGAGAGGTCGTCGCCCCACGCGACCTCGGTGATCGGGCGCGCGCCGGGTTCGTTCGGGGGCGCGGTGTACAGGCACGCGATATCGCTCAGCAGCACCAGCGCGTCGGCGCCGATCAGCTGCGCCACGAGGGCGGCGAGTCGATCGTTGTCGCCGAAGCGGATCTCGTGGGTGGCGACCGTGTCGTTCTCATTGACGATGGGCAGGATGCCGAGCCCCAGCAGTCGCTCCATCGCCCGGCGCGCGTTGGAGCGCGGCGTGGCGTTCTCGAGGTCGCCCGCCGTGAGCAGCACCTGCCCCGCGAGAAGACCGAAGCGATCGAGGGATGTCTGATAGCGCCACATCAGGACGTTCTGTCCGACCGCGGCGGCTGCCTGTTGCGTCGCGAGGTCGTTCGGGCGGCCCTGCAGGTCGAGCAGCGGCAGCGCCGTCGCGATCGCGCCGGAGGAGACCAGCACGACCTCGACGCCCGCCGCGTGCGCCCGCGAGAGCGCCTCGACGATCGTGTCGATGCGGTGTGCGCCGTCCCCGCTGATCGAGGACGAGCCGACCTTGACGACGACGCGGGAGGCGCGAGGGATGTCGGCGCGGGTCGCGGCCGTCACCGGTCCTCCCCGTCGGCCAGGGCGGCGGAGTCGCCGTCGGGGTCGATCCCGGCGGCACGCGCCGCGCGGCGCTCGGCTTCGAGCTCGGCGCGCGCCTCGGCCTTGGCATCCATCCGCTCGTGGTATCGCTCGCGGCGCTCCGACGAGGTGCGGCGCGGGTTCTGCACGAGGCGCGGGTCGGTACCGCGCGGAGCGGTCATGAGCTCGGCGGCCGAGGTGAGCGTGGGCTCCCAGTCGAAGACGATGCCGTCTCCGGGACCGATCACGACGGTCGCCCCCGCGACGGCGCCGGCGCGGAACAGGCCGTCTTCGATGCCGAGACGGGCGAGACGATCGGCGAGGTATCCCACGGCCTCTTCGTTCTGGAAATCGGTCTGCTGCACCCACTTGACCGGCTTGTCGCCGAGGATCCGGTAGACCGGGCCGTACGTGCCGCCCTCGACCTTGATCTCGAACTCCTTGTCGGCGCCCTTGGGGCGGATGACGATGCGTTCGGCGGGCGCGTCGTCGATCGTGGCGAGGCGGTGCTGCTCGACCACATCGGCGAGGGCGAACGTGAGCTCGCGCAGTCCCGAACGGCTGACCGTGGAGATCTCGAACACGCGTAACCCGCGCGCTTCCAGGTCGGGGCGCACGAAGTCGGCGAGCTCCCGGGCCTCGGGCACGTCGACCTTGTTCAGGGCGACGATCTGGGGGCGCTCGAGCAGCGGCAGCTGGCCCTCCGGGACGGGGTACGCGCCGAGCTCCGCGAGGATGACGTCGAGGTCGCTGAGCGGGTCACGGCCGGGGTCCAGCGTCGCGCAGTCGAGGACGTGCACGAGCGCGGTGCACCGCTCGACGTGGCGGAGGAACTCCAGGCCGAGGCCCTTGCCCTCGCTCGCGCCCTCGATGAGACCGGGAACGTCGGCGATCGTGAACCGGACGTCGCCCGCCTGGACGACGCCGAGGTTGGGGTGCAGCGTCGTGAACGGGTAGTCCGCGATCTTCGGACGTGCCGCGGAGACCGCCGCGATGAGGCTCGACTTGCCCGCCGACGGGAAGCCGACCAGCGCGACGTCGGCGACTGTCTTGAGCTCGAGGACGACGTCGCCTTCCCAGCCCGGCGTCCCCAGGAGGGCGAAGCCCGGAGCCTTGCGCTTCGGGGAGGCGAGAGCGGCGTTGCCGAGCCCGCCCAGTCCTCCCGGGGCGACGACGAAGCGCATGCCGGGGGTGAGCATGTCGACGAGCACCGTGCCGTCGGTGTCCTTCACCACGGTGCCGAGCGGCACGGGGAGCTCCTGGTCTTCGCCCATGGCGCCCGAGCGGTGATCGCCCATCCCGAAGCCGCCGTTGCCCGCCGAGCGGTGCGGCGAGTGGTGGTACGACAGCAGGGTCGTGGTCTGCGGGTCTGCCACCAGGACGACATCGCCGCCGTGGCCGCCGTTGCCGCCGTCGGGACCGGCGAGCGGCTTGAACTTCTCGCGGCGCACCGAAACGCAGCCGTTGCCGCCCTTGCCCGCACGCAGGTGGAGAGTGACGCGGTCGACGAAGGTGACCATGGGAGTCCTTTCGGGACGGGACCGGGGATGCCGGGAAGAAAAGAAGAGGGGGCGGGCTGTGCCCACCCCCTCTATCGCGCGTTCAGCGCTGTGGATTACTCCGCTGCGGCGACGATGTTGACGACCTTGCGGCCGCCCTTGTTGCCGAACTCGACCGCACCGGCGGCGAGAGCGAAGAGCGTGTCGTCGCCTCCACGGCCGACGTTGGCGCCGGGGTGGAAGTGCGTGCCGCGCTGGCGGACGATGATCTCGCCGGCGAGGACGGCCTGGCCACCGAAGCGCTTCACGCCGAGGCGCTGTGCGTTGGAGTCACGACCGTTGCGGGTGGAGCTTGCGCCCTTTTTGTGTGCCATCTCTGCGTCTCCTGGCTCTTACTTGATGCCGGTGATCTTGACGCGCGTGAGGTCCTGACGGTGGCCCTGGCGCTTCTTGTAGCCGGTCTTGTTCTTGAACTTCTGGATCACGATCT
>JARBUN010000206.1 GCA_029239635.1 Microbacterium sp.
CTAGGGTGGGGCCATGGATGTGGGGATCGACGCGACGGGGGTCCGGCGCTCGTTCGGGGCCGTTCACGCGGTCGCGGACGTGACGTTCGCGGCGGCGCCCGGCAGGGTCACCGGGCTCGTCGGCCCCAACGGCTCGGGCAAGACGACCTTGATGCTCATGCTCGCGTCGCTGCTGCGGCCCGACGCGGGAGAGATGCGGATCGGCGGCGTCGACCCGGTCGCCGACCCCGCGGGGGCGCGGCGCCTTCTGGGTTGGATGCCGGATTCGCTGGGCGCGTGGCCGAGTCTCACCGCGCGCGAGGTCCTCGTCGCCACGGCGCAGCTCTACGACCTTTCGCGAGACGCCGCTCGTGCCCGTGCCGACGAGCTCCTCGACCTCGTCGACCTCGCCCCTCTCGCGAGGTCCGCGGCGCGGGTGCTCTCGCGCGGCCAGAAGCAGCGTCTCGCGCTCGCGCGGGCTCTCGTGCACGACCCGCGGGTGCTGCTGCTCGACGAACCCGCGTCGGGGCTCGATCCGCAGGCGCGCATCGCGCTGCGGGTCCTTCTTCGCCGCTTGGCCGCCGAGGGGCGCACGATCCTCATCTCCAGCCACGTGCTGTCGGAACTCGAAGAGGTCGTCGACGACGCGGTGTTCATGATGGACGGCCGCACGGTCGGGAGCGACCGCGTCGCCGCGGCGGCGACACGCACGCGCTCATGGAGGGTGCGGCTGCTCGCCGATCCGTCCCGCGGGTCGGGGACGGATCGCGCCGAGGTCGCGGCGGCGCTCGGCCGGCTCCCCGACGAGATCGGGGCCGACCGCCGCGACCTGCTCGTGCCGTTCGCCGATGAGGCCGGGGCTGTCGCGGGGCTTCGTGCGCTGATCGGGGCCGGCGTGCCGATCGTCGAGTTCGCCCCGGCGGTGGGAGACCTCGAGCACGCCTTCCTCGACCTGAGAGTCGGCCCCGGCCCCGAGGGGAGTCCCGCATGAACCCGCGTCGTCTCGGAACCGTGATCGGCATCGAACTCCGTCAGCGCGTGCGCTCGGTCGGGTGGTACGTGCTGCTCGGGGTGTTCTTCGTCATCCTCGTGGGCGTCCTCGTCCTGTCGTTCGCGTCCTTCGCGCTCGGCGGCGGCGGCAACGAGTGGTTCTTCGGATCTCGGGGCTCGCCTTCCTCGTCGTGGCGGCGCCGTTCCTCGTGGTCGCCACGGCGGCCGGCGGACTGAACCCGGGCGTGATCCTCGCCTCTCTCGGCATCCTGGTCCTGGAGGTCGGGATCGTCGCGGCGATCGGTGTGGGCTTCAGCGCCGTCGTCGCGCGGCCGATCTTCTCGGTCGCGAGCACGTACCTCGTCATCGCGGCGCTGTCGATCGGGACACTGATCGCCTTCGGGCTCGGCGGCCTCGCGGTGCGGAGCGAGCAGGTGTCGATCTCGCGCGACTTCGACTGGAATGCGTTGCCCGAGGGGTGCGCGCCCGGCACCCTGGACGGGTCCAGCGACTGCCCGACGTACGACGAGCTGCCCTGCATCGAGAACCGGTACACCACGGAGGTCCCGCGGTTCGATCGCGTGTGGTGGGTACTGGCCGCGAATCCCTTCGTGATCCTGGCGGATGCCACGCCCCCGACCTACGTCGACGGGTACCCGCGCGACCTGTTCTCGCAGATCGCGTTCAGCGTCCGGGTCGCGCAGAAGTCTCCCGAGACCGAGACGCGCTTCGACGGGTGCGTGGCGCCGGATGCCTCGTGGTCGTCCGAGACCCCCGAGGAACAGCTCGACGGCACGGTGCCCAGCTGGTTCGTCGGACTGCTCGTGCAGGACGCGGATCGCGTGAGTGGGCTGCCCGTTCAGGGTGACGGACTCGCCGGGCGTTGCAGAGAGGGGAACGATCCGTTCAGCTCGACGCCGGAAAGGTGCTCGCCGACGTACGCGAGCCCGCGGCGCTGCGCGAGCCCGCGCGGGGAGAGGTCCCCGCGCCAGCGCGGGTAGCGCCAGCCCGAGATCCCGACGTACACGGACGCGGTCAGGCGTGCCCCTCCGCCGCGGGGAAACCCTTGTCGAGGGCATCGCCGGTGTCGTCCGCGAGGTCGACGTGCTCTTCCGCCTCTGCGGCGTCTTCGCGCACCTCGTCGGTCACGGCATCGGTGGGGGCGGCCGAGTCGGCGCGGGCGTCGTCGGCGTGGCGGGAGGGGATGTCAGGAGTGAGAGATTCGCGCGGAAACGTCCTCCCGACGCGGGATCTCCTCCGCCCCGCGCGCCTGGAACGGCGAGCTGACCACGAAACCACCGCGGCGTCGACCGAACGGATGCGGTCAGTCGGTGGCATCCGGAATCGACGACTGCACCGCGGGCCACGCGGGCAGCGGATCCTCGAAGGACGCCCACGCCGAGGGCCCGGCGGCGAACTCGGCGTCGGTTAGGGCTGCGGCGTCGAGGATGTGCGCGAGGCGCGGGGCCGAGAGGTCGAGTCCGGTGAACGCGATCTCCTGGCCGAGGCCCATCCGGCCGTCGTCGGCACCGATCGGTTCGAGCCACATCGCCGAGCCGACGTGCTCCCACCGCGCCAGGATGCCGAGGCGCGTGGCGAGGCGGCAGAATCCGGCCGAGCGGACGAGGGGGCGTGGACCCACCCGGCGCGCTCGAGGATCTCTCCCCGAGGCGAGCCGCCGGAGACGAGGTCGCTGAGAGGGTCGCGCGACAGGCGCACCACGGCCCCGGGATTGAGGTGCGAGGCCAACGCCATCTGCACCGCGAGGGCGGCGGTGGGTACCTGCCGCCAGTTCACCCAGACGATGCGGGTGGCGAGTTCGAGAGCCAGCGCACCCTGCCGGGCACGGGCTCCGACGTCGCCGCGCGTGTCGCCGGGGCGCGCGGATGCCGCGAGCGGGGCGTCGTCGAGCAGATCGCCGATCATGTGCCGCGCGTCGACCACGCAGACCGCTTCGACCTCGGGACCGCCGCGCGCGGCGATCGCGTGGATGAGGTCGACGTCGGTCCCGAGGTCGACCACGACGTTCTCGTCGTCCGCGCGCGGGCGGGGGAGGGGAAGGGCGTGCGCGACGCGCAGGTCGCTGTGGCGCAGCAGGTGCAGCGGTCGGGTCAGCGCCAGGGCGGTCCGTTCGGCGTAGGTCCGACGTTCGGGGGCGCAGACGCCCATGATCACGATCGTCCGGCTCATGGCATCCACCTCTCATTTGTCAGGGAACCAGAATGCTTATCAACAAGGAGGATGCCATGAAAGTCCGTGCCTCGATCAAGTCCCTGAAGAAGCAGCCTGGCGCGCAGGTGGTGCGCCGCCGCGGCAAGGTCTTCGTGATCAACAAGCTCAACCCGCGCTTCAAGGGACGTCAGGGGTGAGTTCGTAGACTCGCCGCGTGGAGTGGTGGGGTCTGGGTCTCGGCGCCGCGATCGGTCTCGCGCTGGCGGGGCTCATGGCGTGGCGGGGGCGCCGCGCGCTCCGGCGTCGGCGAGCGGAGGAGATCCAGGATGCCGCGACCTTCGGCTGAGAAGATCGCGGGACTCGACCATGCCGCGGAGTTGTTCAAGGTCCTCGGCAACGAGTCGCGTCTCGCGCTCGTGTGGCTGCTGAGCCGTGAGCCGCTCACGGTCGGCGCGCTCGCCGATCAGGCCGGGCTGTCGCAACCGCTGGTGTCGCAACACCTGCGGACACTGCGGCAGGCGGGCCTGGTGAACTCGGAACGCGAGGGCAAAGAGATCCGCTATGCCCTCGCCGACGAGCATGTCGCGCATGTCGTGCTCGATGCGATCGCCCACGTCCAGGAACCGAACCACCAGGGGAGCGAACAATGAGCACCACCGAAACCCACGCCGAGCACACCGTCGCCGAGCACGCGCACGGCGACAGCTGCGGCCACGAGTCCGTCGCGCACGAAGACCACGTCGACTACGTGCACGGCACGCACCACCACGCGCTGCACGGCGACCACTACGACGAGCACGAGGCCCAGGCCGAGCACACCGCCGCCGAGCACGCGCACGGCGACGACTGCGGTCACGAGGCCGTCGAGCACGACGACCACGTCGACTACGTCCACGACGGTCACCGGCACGCCGCCCACGCCGATCACTACGACGAGCACTGAGATGTGACGGCATCCCGTGTCACGAGCGGCGTCTCCACCGGAGTCGAGGATGCCGGCGAACTTCAGGAAGGGGCTCAAGCGGATGCTCTCGCTGCCGATCGAAACGTCCTGGGGTGCGGGGCCGGTCATGATTTCAGCATGACAGGTGCGCGTGTCAGGGGCGAAGACGGCGGACCGCGCGAAGGTCCCGCAGCGTGAAGCCACCGTCGGGGAGGGCCTCGCGGATGCTGTCCTCGCTGAACGGACGGGACGGTCGAAGCTCTCGCGGGGGTTCCGGAGCGTACGGAACGGCCTCGGTCACGCCCTCCGACAGCATCATCGCCTGGGCTTTGGCGACGAGGGGTGTCACCATCAGCCACTCCGTCACCTGGGCGAGGGCGCGGATGGTCCACACGGGGGCGGGGATGTACAGCGGGTGGCCGCCGGCGACGCGCGCGATGCGGCGGACGGCGGCGCCGAGCTCCAGCTCCTCCGCGCCCATGAGTGCGATCGTCTGATTCGGCATCCGTCCCTCCAGGGCAGCGAGCAGGACGTCCACGGCGTCCGCAATCGGCAGGGGGCGTGCTCGACGCTCGCGGAAGCCGACGGTGGCGAAGATGGGGAAGGTGCGCACGGCGCGGCTGACGTGATCGACCATGTGGTCGCCGGGGCCGTAGATCATGCCCGACTTGAGCACGGTGTACTGGAGGCCGGAGCTGCGGACGAGTTCCTCGGCCTCCCACTTGGTCTGGTGGTAGCCCGACCGGGTGCCCGATCGTGCGCGGAGGAAGCTCAGGAGCACGATGCGCTGCACTCCCGCTCGCCGCGCGGCCTCGATCACGGCGCGCGTGCCCTCGACGTGGACCCGGCGGAACGTCTGGTCGCCGATCTCGCGATTGATTCCCGCGCAGTGGGCGACGGCCTCGCAGCCGCGGAACGCCTCGGTGAGGGCGTCGACGTCGTGGATGTCGACGCCCGTGCGCCGCGAGACGACGACGGTCTCGTCGGGGTCGAGGCGGGATGCCAGATGGCGACCGACGAAGCCGGTGCCCCCGGTGATGGCTACTCGCATGATGACTCCTTTGCTCTTTAGCTCGGAAGCTACACGCAATTTAGCTTTGGTGCTACATTTCAATCATGAGCGACGCGGCATCCGACATCTTCGCGGCCCTGGCGCATCCGACCCGTCGGCAGATCCTCCAGGATCTGAAGGACGGCGAGATGGCCGCGGGCGAGATCGCCGCGCGTTTCGACGCGAGCGGCCCGACGATCTCGCGCCACCTGGGCGTTCTGCGCCACGAGGTGCGGAAGCGCCGGACGCCGTCGCGCGGCGAGGGAGCGGTCGCGGAGGCCTGACGCTCCGGCTCGCGGTCCGTGTGCGCGCCGCTGCGCGGGCGTGTCTCCCGTTGGGTGTCCAGGAAACCCGGACGAATCCTCGGGGCGTCCGGGTGTTTTGGACACGGAACGGGCGAGCGGGTGGCCCCGAAGGGTCAGGGGGTCGGCGAGAACCGGTCCACGAGGCGCGCCAGCGTCGGGATGCCACGCGACGTCGCCGGAGCGCCGGTGAGACGCTCGATCACGGGGGTCGCGTTCGACTCGCGGTCGCGCTCGTTGAGGGTGATCGTCCAGCCCGCGCCGGTCTCGAGGATCGCACAGCGGCGTCGCGCGGACTCCCTCGCCACCCGCTCGTCGAGGGTGAGCGTCATCGGGACGTGAGCGGTGAGCTCGCGCCGCATGGCATCGTCGGCCCGCACGGAGGAAGTGGACGCGACGGCGGGAGTCGAACCCGCCACGCCTTCGGTTATGAGCCGAGGCCCGGGACCGCCCGGATCGCCGCGATGTGGGCTCCTATCGGCGTTGCGCATCGTGACCGGATGTGTCGTCGTGTGGCGACGATGCGCGCCGGCCCTCCAGGATCGCCCGCGTCGAATGCTCGAGGTGCGCCCGCACCGCCCGCTCCGGATCCGCGAGCGCCTCCTCGACATAGGCGCGATGCTCCTCGGTCAGAGCCCCCGGCGCGTAGGCCGGGCGCACGTGCGTCAGCAGCAGGTGCATCTCCGAGTCGAGGCGGCGGTACTCCTCGGCGATCCGCGGGCTGCCCGCCGCGTCGACGAGGGCGAGGTGCACGCGGGCGTGCGCTTCGAGCGTGGCGGGCCAGTCACCGGATGCCTCGGCGGCGGCCAGTGCATCGAGGGCGGCGTCGACGTCGGCGGGACGGATGCCGCGCTCTCGCGCGATCCGCACCGCTTCGGTCTCGAGGGCGCAGCGCAGCTGCTGCAGGGCGACGAGCGCGTCGTCGTCGAGCAGCGAGACCCGGACGCCGCGGTAC